>CAZQDO010000001.1:0-7704 GCA_964592085.1 uncultured Anaerolineae bacterium
ACGGATCTGGTCATCTGTGCCGACGGCGGAGCCAGCAATGCCCTGGCTTTGGGCCTGCAGCCCCAGGTGGTCATCGGCGACCTGGATTCCCTTGACGAGGGCCTGCGCTCCAGGTTGGAAAAAGAGCACTGTCAATTCATCCCCCACCCGACTCGCAAGGACGATACGGATTTGGAATTGGCCGTGAAATACGCTGCGGAGCAAGGGGCTCGAGAGGTGCTCATTTTGGGTGCCCTGGGTTACCGGCTCGACCATGCCCTGGCCAATGTCCTGCTTTTAGCTTTGCCGGAATTGCGCTCTGTCAAGGTAAAGATCCTTGATGGCAGGCAAGAGGTCTTTCTCGTCAGAGACGCGGCCCTCATTGAGGGCCAGGTGGGCGATACCCTCTCCCTTCTGCCCCTGACAGAGGCAGTGACAGGCATCTACACTGAGGGCCTGGAGTATCCCTTGGAAAACGGCACGCTGTACCTGGGGCCAAGCCGGGGGGTTAGCAACGTCCTCACCGCATCGCAAGCGCGAGTTCGGATAGGCCAGGGCTTGCTACTGGCCGTGATCATACATAATCAGTAGATCCAGCTTCTAAGCAGAGTGGGCTCCCATGCCCGCGAACCCGCGGCGTGGGAGCCGCCTCTGCTGAAAACCCTGGATCTGCTGAATAGCGAAAAGGAGGTCGTCATGAAAAGGATGACGCTTTTGTTCCTAGTAACCGTGCTGCTGGTAGCAGCCAGTTGTGGACCCAAGTCGACGCCCGCCCCCACCCCAACTCCTAGCGGTCCGCGCACCCTGGCGGTGATGACCCACGACAGCTTCGACGCCAGCCAGGAGGTCATCGCTCAGTTCGAGGCGGAGACGGGAGCCACGATGAAATTCCTCAAATCGGGCGACACCGGCGCGGCCCTAAACCAGGCCATCCTCAGCAAGGACGCCCCCCTGGCCGACGTGTTCTACGGGGTGGACAACACGTTCTTCAGCCGGGCTATCCAGGCTGACATCTTCGAGCCCTACGCCTCGCCCGTCCTGGCCGACATCCCCGACGAACTGGAACTCGATGCCCAACACCGGCTCAACCCGGTGGACTTCGGTGACGTGTGCCTGAACTACGACAAGTCCTACTTCGAGGAGCAAGGACGGACTCCGCCTCAGAGCCTGGAGGACCTGACCAAACCGGAGCTCAAGGGGCGGACTGTGGTGGAGAACCCGGCCACATCGTCGCCGGGGCTGGCCTTTCTGATGGCCACCGTGGGACACTTCGGCGAGGATGGCTATCGCGACTTCTGGGCCAAATTGCGTGCCAACGACGTACTGGTCACTGCCGGCTGGGAGGACGCCTATTGGGGCCAGTTCAGCGCGGCCAGCGATGGCAACCGCCCTATCGTGGTCAGCTACGCCACCAGCCCGGCTGCCGAGGTCTACTTCAGCGAAGGCGCGTATACCGAGCCTCCCACCGCCAACGTGTTGGGGGATGGGGCCTGCTTCCGCCAGATCGAGTTCGTGGGTATCCTGAAGGGCACCACCAACCGCAACCTGGCCGAGAAGTGGATTGACTTTATGCTCAGCCCGGCTTTCCAGGAGGACATCCCGCTGCACATGTGGGTCTTTCCGGCCAACCCCCAGGCCGAGCTGCCGGAAGTCTTCCAGTTCGCCGAGGTGCCGCCCCAACCGGCCCAGGTCAGCCCAGAGGCCATTGACCAGAACCGTGAGAAGTGGATCGAAGCCTGGACGGAGACGGTGTTGCATTGATGGCGCCGAAACAGGCAGGAACACGGAAACACGGAAACGCGGGAACAGGGAGGTTATTGGGCGTTTCGCAGGGTCACGGTATCGGAGTCCTCAACTTGTTGAGGGGGCGATGCGGCAAATCCCAACAAGTTGGGGACTCCGACTCGCTGTTCACGCCAACTCCAAGAGATCCGATACGGAGACCTCTCCGCATGTCCTTGTACCTGATCCCCCTGACATTCCTGACCCTATTCTACTTTTACCCCCTTTTCTCCATCTTCCGACTGAGCCTGGCCCCTGAGGGACAATTCGCACTGACGGCGCTGCGGGGACTGCTCAGCACGCCGTACTACCTTCGGACGCTGTGGTTCACCACCTGGCAGGCGGCTCTTTCGACCTTGCTGACGCTGCTGGCGGCCCTGCCGGCGGCCTACGTTTTCGCCCGTTACCAGTTCCGGGGCAAGTCGCTGCTGCAAGCGTTGACCACCATCCCCTTCGTCCTGCCGACCATGGTGGTGGCGACGGCTTTCACCTCGCTGCTGGGTCCCAAGGGCTGGGTCAACCAAATCCTCATGGCCGCCCAGGGCCTCGACCGCCCGCCCATCAACCTGGTGCACACCCTGAGCATCATCCTGCTGGCCCACGTGTTCTACAATTACACTATTATCCTTCGGATGGTGGGTGGCTTCTGGGCTAACCTGCCCCCCCAACTGGAGGCAGCAGCGCGGATGCTGGGCGCTTCGCCCTGGCGAGCCTTCCGCGAGGTGACCCTGCCGCTGCTGCGTCCCGCCCTGACCGCCGCTGCATTGCTGGTCTTCCTGTTCGATTTCACCAGCTTCGGGGTGATCCTGATCCTGGGTGGTCCCCGCTACGCCACGCTGGAGGTGGAGATCTACCGCCAGGCGGTCAACCTGTTCAACCTGCCGGTGGCAGCGGCCCTGTCTCTGCTCCAAATCGGCTGCACCTTTGGGCTGATGGTGGTCTACACCCGCTTGCAGCAGCGCATCACCGTGCCGCTACAACTGCGCCCCCGCCAGATCACCGCCCGCCGACCCCGCACCTGGGGAGAGCGCTGGCTGGTGGGGATCAACGTGGCGGCCATGATTCTGCTGCTGGTGGCGCCGCTGCTCTCCCTGGCCGAACGCTCCCTCTCGACCGGTCAGCAGGGCTACAGCCTGGCCTACTATCGAGAGCTGAGCGTCAACCGGCAGAGCTCCATCTTCTTCGTGCCGCCGCTGCTGGCGGTGCGCAACTCGCTGCTCTTTGCCGGGGCGACGGTGGGACTGGCCCTGACGTTGGGGCTGATCAGCGCCTGGCTGCTGGCCCGCCAGCAGGGTCGGCTGGGCCGGCTGCTCGATCCGGTGTTTATGCTCCCCCTGGGCACTTCGGCCGTCACGCTGGGCTTTGGCTACATCATCGCCCTGGCCCGGCCGCCGTTGAACTTGCGTGCCTCGCCGCTGCTGATCCCGCTGGCCCACACCCTGGTGGCCCTCCCTTTCGTGGTGCGCTCGCTGTTGCCCGTCATCCGAGGCATCCACCCCCACCTGCGGGAGGCGGCGCGGGTGCTGGGGGCCTCGTCCTGGCAGGTGTGGCGGGAGGTGGATCTGCCCATCGTGGGACGGGCATTGCTGGTGGGGGCGGTGTTCGCCTTCACCCTCAGCCTGGGCGAGTTCGGGGCCACGGTGTTCGTGGCCCGGCCGCAGATGCCGACCATGCCGGTGGTCATCTATCGCTTCCTGGGCCAGCCGGGGGCCATCAACTACGGCCAAGCCCTGGCCATGAGCACCCTGCTAATGATCGTCTGCGCTGTGGGGTTCCTGGCCATTGAGCGATTCAGGTACGGAGAGATTGGGGAGTTTTGAGCTTGACCGATGATGGATTCTGTGTTATCATTATGGCAAGAATGTAAGCATAATGGGAGGTGGCCATGATCCGAACACAAGTACAATTGACAGAAGAACAGGTACGAGCTCTAAAAAGCCTATCCTCCGCTCGTAAGGTATCCGTCGCTGAACTGATTCGCCAAAGCGTAGGTGTCTTGATCCGGTCAGGAAGGGAAATTGACATTGAGGAACGCCGGCGGCGGGCCATCGCCGCCGCGGGCCGATTCCGCTCAGGAACGTCGGACGTTTCAGCGAAGCATGATGAGTACTTGGCGGAGGTCTTCCAGGGATGAGGGTATTCGTTGATACGTCGGCCTTTTTTGCCGTTCTGGATGCTGACGACGAGAACCACGGTGCGGCAAGGCAGATATGGGAGGATTTGCTGACCCAAGAAGTGGTTCTGGTTTGCAGCAACTACGTGCTGGTGGAGACTCTGGCCCTGGTGCAACGTAGACTTGGCATCCCCGCCGTTCGAGTTTTTCAGGAGGACATCATACCTGTGCTGAACGTTGAATGGGTTGACGAATCCCTCCATCAGGTAGGCATCGCCAGTGTCCTCGCGGCAGCACGCAGAGGGCTCAGTCTGGTGGACTGTGTCAGCTTTGAGATCATGCGAAGGCTGGGGATCAAGACGGCTTTCGTGTTTGATCATCACTTCGAAGAGCAGGGATTCGAGTGTCTCCCGTAGCTCAGCATTGTCTGACCATCACTTCGATGATCAGATGGGAATGGTTCGCTCGCCATAGCCAGAAGGCGAATGCGGTTATGTCCTTGCTAGAAGCCCATCACCTCACCAAATCATACAGCGAAGGGCGCTTCCCAGACGACATCAGCTTCGCCGTGGACGAAGGAGAAATCCTCTGCTTGCTAGGTCCCTCCGGCTGCGGCAAGACCACGTTGTTGCGCATCATCGCCGGGCTGGAGATCCCCGACGGCGGACAAGTGCTGTTTGAAGGACGCGACATCCACGACGTGCCCGTGCACCAACGCAACTTCGGCCTGATGTTCCAGGATCAGGCCCTCTTTCCCCACAAGAACGTCTTCGAGAACATCGCCTTTGGCCTGCGGATGCAACGCCTGCCCAAGGAAGACATCCGAGAGCGAGTGGCTGAGGTGCTGGACCTGGTAGGGATGCTGGGTTTCGAGAAGCGGGACGTGAACGAGCTATCAGGGGGCGAACAGCAGCGGGTGGCCCTGGCTCGCAGCCTGGCTCCCCGCCCGCGCCTGCTGATGCTGGACGAACCCCTGGCCTCCCTCGACCGCACCCTGCGCGAGCGGCTGATGAATGAGTTGCGAACCATCCTCAAGGACGCAGGCGTCACCGCCATCTACGTCACCCACGACCAGCAGGAAGCCTTTGCCGTGGCTGACCGGGTGGTGATCATGGATCGGGGGCGCAAGGTGCAGGAGGGCAGGCCAGAGGAGGTTTATCAGCAACCGGCCACCGAGTTCGTGGCCCGTTTCCTGGGGCTAGCGAACTTACTGCCCGGCCAGGTGGTAGAGGCCGGGCCGCCGCTGGTAGTGGAGACGGCTCTAGATCGGCTGACGGCGACAGACTCGCTTGCCCTGCCCGTCGGGCAGGAAGTGACGGTGCTCATCCGTCCAGAAGGGGCGCGCTGCCTGGGGGTTGGCAGCCCGGCCAAGAACGCTATTGTCGGGCAAGTGCAGGCCCGCTCCTTTCGGGGCGGGCACTACCAGATCACGGTGGCGTCGGGAGGCGCGTCGCTGCGCTTTGAGCTGGACGCACTCAACGGGCCGCTGCCAGAGCCGGGCGAGCAGGTGACATTGTGCCCTCACCGCGTACAGGTATTGCCGGCGGCGTGAGGACGGTGTGCGATGTTGACAATTCACGCTTTATGGAGTATTATTGGACCATCAGGGTATTTTTCGACTGAGAAAGTGCCATAGGATACATCACACTCATTGAAAGGAGCAGAGAGAAATGTATCAGAAAATCATCATCGTGGGAAACCTGGGGCGCGATCCAGAGATGCGCTACACGCCCCAGGGTACGCCGGTCACCAATCTCTCGGTGGCCACCAATCGCAAATGGACTAGCGCCGACGGCACACCAGGCGAGGAGACCATCTGGTTCCGGGTCTCGGTTTGGGGCAAACAGGCGGAAACCTGTAACCAGTACCTCTCCAAGGGGCGGCAAGTTCTGGTTGAGGGTCGTATGCGCCCTGATCCCGCGACCGGTGGACCTCGCATCTGGACCCGACAGGATGGCACCCCAGGTGCATCCTTCGAAATCACAGCCCTCAATGTCAGGTTCCTGGGAGGGCGTGCTGAAGTGTCGGTGGGTTCAGAAGAGGAAATCATGGAAGAGGGGGAGATCCCCTTCTAGCGTCCGCCTCGGTGGTGCGCCACCTTTGCCCAGCAACAAAGTCATTTGGAAAGCTCCGGAATTCCGGAGCACTGATTCCACGCCTGAACACACAAGGGGGCCGTTGATCCTGCCGGTCCATTGTTCTTACCACGCCAGTTGTGCAGAGTTGAGATGAGCTCCTCCCCGCACCTCTGCACAACTGGCACCCTCAGCTATCCTCCACCAAGCGGGTCTCAAAGAGGATGGCCTTCCTCGCAGGTAACAATCCCCAAAAACTCAGCACCCCTGTCCACTTGATTGTGGAGGAAACGTCTATGAGAAAAACAGCAACCATCTTCCTCCTGGTCGCTCTGCTCATCCCCCTGGTGAATAGAAGGTCGACAGTCACGACCCAGGCAGAGGCTCCGCGCTTCAGGCCGGGTGGGATTCTGGTGAAGTTCAGAGAAGGGGCTCCGGCTGCCAATATACAAGCAGCGCTTTCTCAGCAGGGGCTCCATGTCGAGCGTGAGATCCCCCATTTAGGTACCAAAAGCGTGGCAGTGCCCCCTGGCCAGGAGTTAGTGATCGTCGAGGACATGAGACATAATCCCTCGGTAGAGTATGCAGAGCTCGATTACCTTGCGTCAGCGACGATAACCCCCAGCGATCCTTATTGGGACAGCCAATGGGCGCCGGCCAAGATCGGTGCCCCGGCTGCCTGGGAGATGACTACGGGCAGTGAAGAAGTCATCATCGCTGTACTAGACACCGGGGTTAAGATAGATCATTCCGACCTGATGGCCAAGATCTGGACCAATCCCGGCGAGATGCCGGCCAACGGCCTGGACGATGATCAGAATGGAAAGGTTGACGACGTCCACGGTTGGCATTTCTATCACCACTGCTCGAACTCTGACTGTCTCCCTGCCGAGGACAACGATCTCCAGGACGACAATGGCCACGGCACCCACGTGGCCGGCATCGCGGCGGCGGAGACCGACAATGGGGTTGGCATAGCGGGTATCTCCTGGGGAGCTCAACTGATGCCCGTGAAGGTGCTGGACGAATACGGCGATGGCTGGTACTCCGACGTCATTGCGGGCATCGTTTATGCTACCGATAACGGGGCTGACATCATCAACCTGAGCCTGGGAGGGGAGGAGAACTCGGTGGCTCTACAGGAAGCAGTGGACTATAGCCATGCCGAAGGCACCTTGCTGATAGCCGCGACGGGCAACACCAGTGGCTCGGTGTTCTATCCGGCTGCTTGCGATCACGTGGTGGGGGTAGGCGCTACCGATGTGGATGACGTCCGCCCAGGATTCTCCAATCACGGGCCGGAGATAGATGTTGCTGCCCCTGGCGTTTCCATCTATAGCACCTGGCCGAGGCTGGATGGGTATTGGCACAAATCGGGCACTTCTATGGCGGCTCCCCACGTGGCTGGCCTGGCGGCTTTGATCTGGTCGGCCAGGCCAGACCTGTCCAACGACCGTGTGGCCTGGGTCATCTCCGAGACCGCTCTTGATCTGGGCACACCAGGCTGGGACGAGTTTTATGGCTGGGGACGGATAGATGCCCACCAGGCCCTTCTCAGCACGGCCATTTACAAACTCTACGTGCCCTCTGTCAGCAAAGTTCCCGCCGGCATGACCCACTGTCCAGCCAGGTAGAAGTTGGCCAGGCCCGGCGGCCCGGCTCCGATGATGATGAGCGATTTCTCGGTCACTTTCCTTCCCCCCTTCCTGAGATAACGACTTCACGAGGGCAACCGAGACGCCTCAAGTTTAGCAC
>CAZQDO010000001.1:7804-10254 GCA_964592085.1 uncultured Anaerolineae bacterium
CCCTTCCTGAGATAACGACTTCACGAGGGCAACCGAGACGCCTCAAGTTTAGCACAGAGGGGGCGTTTTGACAAGGCAGGTTTTGCCATGTCCATCCAGTCAGGAGGGGAGGGGTGGGATTTGCGGGAATCGGTGAGCGTTGCGTGTTTGGGATACGGGGAAGGGAAAACCCAATGCCATTCTCATGAATGCGTAACGCTCCCTCAAGGTACACGTCAGTTTTGGGGCAGCCCTTCTTGGCAGGCTCACCGGAGCATCCTGAGCTTGTCGAAGGATGCTGGTCCATATTGTTCCACGAACCAATTCGCCCCCAAAGTGACATACACCTCTCCCTCAGGGCCAACTGGACAAGATGGCCGAAAACGATTATAATTCACCCATTGACGCAGGAGGTATCGCCACGCGGACAACATCTCGTCTAACAGCCCCAACCTGGCTTAAGGGCTTGGCCCTGGCGGTCATTCTCTTGCTCGTGGTCGTCCTGGTTATCGGGGCACTGGGAGTCTACCACGGGTTGCGAAATCGCGACCGCTTGACCCAGGAGACAGCGGAGGAACATTACGCTGCGGGTTTGGCTCACCTGGAGAGCGGGGAGTACGAACTGGCTGTGGCTGAGCTGGAACTGACCCTACGCCTGGTGCCAGGTTACCGAGACACCGAGGAGAGGCTCAGCGAAGCTAAGGCCGAACTCGAAGTCCAGGAAACGCCAACGGTTGAGATGCATCAACAGGTCGCAATTGACCTGTTTAGCCAGGCCCAGGCCTTTTATGACGAGGGGAAGTGGGATGATGTCGTCCTCACGCTGGAACGGCTGCAAGCTTTCGATCCTGACTACGAGCCACAGGCTGTGGAGGATCTGCTCTTTGCGACCTTCTATCGTCAGGGCCTGGAACTGGTCAACGAGGAGCGGCTGGAGGAAGCCCTGCGCTACCTGGATAAGGCTTTGGAGGTGAAGCCAACGCGGGAAGATGTTCTAGAGCAGAGGAAGCTGGCCGCGCTTTACCTGACCGCGATAAGCTATTGGAGTGCCGACTGGGACAAGGCCATTGCTAACTTCTACGAGTTGTACAGCATCGTGCCGGATTACCTGGACGTCGTACAGCGCCTCTACGATGCCCACGTGAGTAAAGGAGACCTGTACACCGATCAAGGCGAGTGGTGTTTGGCAGAGGATCAGTACTCACTGGCCCTCGAAATCCAGTCCGATGAAGCTGGGGAGGAGAAACGAGTCGAAGCCAACCGGCTTTGTTTGGGGATAGCGCCTACTCCCACTATCGCCGGCACTGTTTCCCCCACTGTTGTTCCTGAGTACACCAGCGGTTTGCCCCAGGGCAAAATCGCCTTGCCCATCTACGACGAGGAGCGAGAAGTTTACGATGTCTTAGTCGTCTACGCAGAGGACATGCGTTGGGCGAGAGTGGCCAGCCAGGCCGACCAACCCGTCTTCCGCCCCGATGGTCGGCGCATCGCCTTTCGCTCGCGACAGAGTCAAAAGCCGGGTCTTTACGCTGTGGACATAGGCGGAACCAACGAGACAATCATCACCACCTCCGATGAGGCTGGCTATCCCACCTGGTCGCTCGATGGAAAGCGCATCGCCTTCGTCATTTACGACATAGAGCAGAATTCATGGCGGATCTGGATCACCTCTGCCGATGGGCAAGGGGAGGCGGTGCAGTTGGTCTCTGGCTGGGCGCCGGCCTGGGGGCCCACCGGTAACCTGGCCTATACGGGCTGCAACGAGGGCGGTGGACATTGTGGCATTCGTTTTACCACCGATGTCAACCTGACCAGCCCCGTCTTGATCACCGCTGACTCCCGCGACATCGGCCTGGCTTGGTCCCCCGATGGGACGAAAATCGCCTACATGTCCGATCACGATGGCAACTGGGAGATCTATACTGTGGGGGTACCTTTTCCGGAGGTCAGGCGGCTGACTATGAACGAGGCCAACGATGGCCTGCCTGCCTGGTCTCCCGACGGGCAATACATCGTCTTCGTCTCCGACCGCGACGGCGTCTGGGCTCTTTACCTCATGAAACCCGATGGTGGCGACCCAACCAAAGTCTTCGACCTCGGCCCTGAGCTCCCCGATTGGCCGGATCAAAACATCTCCTGGGTGAAGTAAGGAGCAAAGATCATGACTCAAGAGACCGTGAGGCTATGGATTCCCTTTGAGGCGTTGGTTGACTCTGTGAGAGAGCTAAGCCTGAAGGATAAGCGCCGGCTTTGGGAATTGCTTGATGAGCAAATGGCCCAGGCTGAGGAAGAAGTATGGGAGCGAGACCAGGCTGTTCAAGCTGAGATTCAGGAAGCCCGCGCTGCTTACCAGGCAGGAGACTATGTGACCATTGATGAATACATGGCTCAGCGGCATGAGAAAGTCCGATGAGTTACCAGGTCATCGTTCCCAAGCCTGTGCAAAAGCAGTGGGACAGCTTGCCCGATAC
>CAZQDO010000001.1:10264-11901 GCA_964592085.1 uncultured Anaerolineae bacterium
CTCAAGCGGATTGTAGCCTTGAAAGAGAATCCACGTCCCTTTGGCTGTGTCAAGTTGAAAGGCTATGAGAATGAGTATCGCATCCGAATTAGCAACTACCGGGTGCGGTACGAGGTCCGTGATGAGGAGTCCATCGTCTTACTGCTCCATTGCAAGCATCGAAAGGATGTGTACTGCTTTCGTTGACTCGTCACCTCCTTTTTTTCTCAATAGACTTCCAGCACAGGCACCGACGGCGTCTCCGTGCGTCCACGGTAGGGGCGCAACATCCCCTCCGGGGTGGGCTGAGGCACCCGCCCGCCCTCGTAGCGGATTTGCTCCGCCAGGACGCTCTGGTAGCGCTGCATCAGCTCGGCGTCCTCGACCATCGCCTCGTCGCCCGTGAGATGGGCCACCTCGCGCAGTGCCTGCTCCAGGTCGTAGGCCAGGTTCCAGGCCTCCTCGTAGCGACGCGCGTCGTACAGCCGATCAATCTCCTTCAGCCCCTCGGCTGTGCGTTGGATAGTCGCGTTGCGCAGCACCTCCAGGTCCCACAAGAGGTCATAATCTGCCCCTGCGCCGGTGCGCGCCGTGATCTCCTGTGTCACCTGCTCAGCTCGTTGAGCAAAGATGTCAAAGTACTCCAGCGTTACACTGGCTATCATGCGCTCCCTGTCCCATCCTGGGCTCACCTGCAATTGAGCCAGTAACACCTGGCCGTCGCCAGTGCCCAACTCCTGCATGGTGATCTGCACGGGGCCGGCAGGCGGTCGTCCATCGTAGCCGGTGAGAGATACCATCTCCACGCCCTCTTCAGGGTACACCGTCACCGCCACCTCGCGGGCCACTTTTTCCACCAGCCCCGCCACCTCGCGGCGAAACACCTTGTCCATCTCCTCGGCCGAATCTACGAAGTGGTAGGCCCCCTTGCCTTGCCGCGCCAACTGGCTCAGTAGCTCGTCGTTGAAATCCAGTCCCAGACCAATGGTGGACAGGTAGATGCCGCGCTCGTTGTAGGCCAGCGCCTGGCGAGCGATCTCGCCTGAGTCCGTGACCCCGCGATTGGCGATGCCATCGGTCAGGAGGATCACGCGGTTGTTACGGCGGATGTCGAAGTTCTTGTCCACCTCCTGAAAGCCCAGCATCAGGCCAGCGTGTAGGTTGGTGGAGCCACGCGGGTACAGACGCTCTATGGTTCGTTCGATCCAGCGACAGTCGCCAACCCGCTGCGCCGGCAACACCACCTCGGCTTGGTCATCGTAGCCGACTACGGCCACGATGTCATCGGAGTCGAGGCCGCGGAAGAAGACCCGCAGCGATTGTTGCAGATAGGGCCACTTGTCTGGCGCGTTCATCGAGCCGCTGCGGTCAATGACCAGCGCCAGGTTCAGCGGCGTGACCTGTTCGCCCTCTGCCTCTCGCGCCTGCACGCCGATCTGCAGCCAGACCTCACCGCCCTCGGTGGGGATCTGCTCGTTGCCCAACCGCAGGTCGAGGCCCAGTGTGGTCTCCGTCGGTGCGGGGAAATGTTGCTCGTAGTAGTTGAGATACTCGGCCACGCGCACTTCCTCCGCTGGCACAATGACCCCCTGGTTGATCAGGGCCCGGCTGCGGGCTTTGCTGGCATCCTGCGGGGCTGCGCAAGCCCCTGCCAACAA
>CAZQDO010000001.1:12001-41268 GCA_964592085.1 uncultured Anaerolineae bacterium
CCCGGCTGCGGGCTTTGCTGGCATCCTGCGGGGCTGCGCAAGCCCCTGCCAACAAAACCACGCCCAACATCAAGACCAACAATAGAGACTTCCTTTTGTTCAACATAATCCTTCCTCCTTTTTCTTCGTGAGCTTTCTCGAAAAGTGCTCAGAGCCCCGTCCCCGGGGCGGCTTGTGCAACTCCACTTCGCCAGCGACGCCCCCGGGGACGGGGGCTGGGAGCGTTTTCAAAGACTTTTCGAGAGATCTCTCTATTTATTGAGGGGTTCACCCGTTCCCCTGCCCAGGCCGGCTTTGCAGCCGGCCTCCTTTGTGCTACAATAATAACGCATCACTTGTTGCATTTCAAGGGCCAATTGTGTAACATTCACAGTGACACGGTGTGACGGCAACTCATTAGTGTCAACTCAAGACTTCGGAGGTTTCCGTCAGTGTGTCTGCTGGGAAAGTTACCTTGATTATCTGGTTGGCTTGGCTGGCAAAACCGCGTCTGAAAACCTCCGAAGTCTGGATCGCTGTCCATGGAGCCATTCGGTCAACTTCTCACGAAATACATGCGCCGCATTGGCATCACCGACGCCGAACTGGCCCGCGCCATCGGCGTGCGTCGTCAGACCATCTTCCGCTGGAAAGAGGGACTGACCGCCCGCCCTCGCCACCGCGAGGATGTGGTGCGGTGCGCCAGCAAACTGCGACTGACGCCCCAGGAACGAGACGAGTTCCTCCTGGCAGCAGGCTTCGCCCCTCAGGAGCCGGTATCGCTTCCGTCCGCCATCGTGGAGGCAGAAGCGCCTACCTTAAAAGTGCGCCGTCCACGCTGGGGATTGCTGGTCGCCACATTCGCTCTCATCATCCTGGCTGCGTTCATCGTGTGGAATCTGGCGAGGAAGGCCAACGAGCGGCGTCAACTCGCTCCGGTCGTCCCCGCCGCTCCCGGCGAAACGTTGGTGTTGGTTAGTCAATTCGCCAACTACTCTGAGCGCGTGGGCTACAACGTGGCGGGCCGCATTCGCGAGGCACTGCAAGAGGAATTGGAGGGGGAAGCCCTGGCCGACAGTCGCGTGGCCGTCTGGGCACAACCGCTGACCGACCGGGACGAGGCAGTGGGGGTAGGGCAAGAGTACGGGGCGACGCTGGTCATCTGGGGGGAATACGACAGCGGACGGGTGCTGGCCAACTTCACCTTGCCGTCTGAGCAGGAAGCGGTGCGCACCGTGCGCCAGGTGACCACGCCAGCAGACCTGAGCGCGGTCATCAACACCGAATTGCCAACCACGGCGCGCTGGGTGGCGCTGATCAGTCTGGGGCAGGTGCACTACGCCGCTGATCAGTACGAGCAGGCATTGGCCACCTTCGAGCGGGCGCTGAACTATCCGTCCGGAGATGAGAGCGCATTGGCCAGTGCCTACTTTGCCCTGGGGTACATTTACAGTCTACAAGGGGACCCAGATCAAGCCATAGCCTACTACACGCGAGCCATCGAACAGAATCCATCACTGGCTTCAGCCTACAATAACCGCGGCGTGGCCTATCTGGGGCAAGGAGGGGAAGGCAACCTGCAGCGGGCCATCAGCGACTTCGGTCAGGCCATTGAGCTCGTTCCAACGTTCGCTGCTGCGTACCTCAATCGCGGTCTGGCCTACTTCGCGCTGGGCGAAGCGTACGATGAGCAATCGCTGGCGGACCTGCAACAAGCGCAGACATTGCAGCCAGACGCTCCTGGGCCGAACAACGCTCTCTGCTGGGAGCTGAGCCTGCTCGGCCAACCCGAAGACGCGCTGCCCTACTGCGAGACTGCGGTGGCGACCGACTCCACAGCCCTCAGCCGCGACAGTCGTGGCTTGACCTACGCGCTGCTAGACCGCACAGAGGAAGCCATCAGCGACTTTGAGGCTTTTCTGGCCTGGCTGGGCACGCAGCCTGAGGATACCCAGGCGCGCTATGTTGCTAGCCGTCGAGCGTGGATTGAGGCATTGCGCAGCGGGCACAACCCGTTTGATGAGGAGGCCCTGCGAGCCTTGCGAACCGAGTAGCGAGCTTGACGTTTTGGGGCAAATCGTTTATACTATTAGCAGCCGGGGCGTAGCGCAGATGGCCAGCGCGCAGCGTTTGGGACGCTGAGGTCGGCGGTTCAAGTCCGCCCGCCCCGACTTATGCGGGAGTAGCTCAGGGGTAGAGCTCCTGCCTTCCAAGCAGGCTGTCGCGAGTTCAAATCTCGTCTCCCGCTTGGGCCCATAGCTCAATGGCAGAGCGACCGGCTCATAACCGGTTGGTTCTTGGTTCGAGTCCAAGTGGGCCCATCAAATCACGATCATTCAGTTTTTGCGCGTGGGCTGAAAAAGCCTTACAAACCGTCTACTTTTGTGGTGTACTATCCGCACACAAATGCAGGCATCTGGTAATTTGGCCGACATAGGGCACAGGAATTTGCCCTTGGTGGTGCCAGGCCAACACATCCAACATCGTTCCCAATCCCGACGCCAGCCAAGGATGCGCCCTTGCGTACCCTGAGGCTGGCGTTTTTGTGTCATGCAGCCAGCTCAAACTCGACTTCGAGGCGGACGAGGTGATCATTGATCCCCGCGTGACCAGGCTGCGGTTGTGTATGAGGCAACGGATGGGCAGCGAATAGGCGGATGAACTGGCGTGAGTGTTATCCGCTTGTTCGCTTGTTAGTCCGTTGCTGCCACGGCTGCATTATTGCGTGCCCTGAGGCGGCGTCTGTTTTTGTCGGAGAACCTGTCGTCAATAGATTAGCTTGGAGGTTATGATGAGCTGGAAACTTTCTTCTGCACTAAGACGAGTGCTTAGTGTTCTCGCAGCCATGATCAGCTTGGGGCTTATCGTCGGTGTGACTCTGTGCTTCGATGCTGTCTTTGCCTCCCACACCACTCCGAGTGTTTCTTCCGAACAGCCAGAATCTGCACAGTTAGCGCAACCTGAAAAGCCAACCCCCACTAAACCCATTGATATCTCTGCTTGGAAGACCTACGAAAACCAGGAGTATGGCTTCAGATTACAGTACTCAGGTGAACAGGTAGAATGTCTTGATGCTCTAGCTTGTTTCCGTCTTCCCTTAGAATCGGCTGATATTGACATCTTTGTGGATAAGAAGCCATCTGTGTTGCTCCCCGGAACCTTTGGCGGGCGTTACTACTTCGAAGAATATCCAGCAGTTCGAGTATTAACCAATAGAGTTTTGTCTCAAGAGGTGGTTTTGAACGGCATCCCTTTTAAGAAGGATTACTGGATTGCATATGGGGGAATGGGGAGTTGGGATACGGTAGTCAATTGCTATACAAAGTACAATGAAAATTACTACATGATATCTCTGCAACACGAGTTCATCGGTGGGGTTCCGGGGATTATAGTGGGTGAGGGAGAAGGGAAAAAGACGACGAAAGAGGAGATTGTTGACGAGGCTCTTGGCAGAATGTTGGACAGCGAAAATGAGTACGTCAACCTGTTCAACAGTATGCTTTCCAGTTTTGAGTTAACCAAAGTCTTCATTCCAACCACGAAAGAGGCAGGAAGTGCAGTTGAAGGAGTTGAGGCGCACACTCCTTGGAACCCTGCTAGTCTTGTTGATTCTGCAGCTCTTGATAGCCTTTCTGCACGGACATCTATGGTTTCTACGGGCAAAGGGATTTGGATACACAAGATTTGGGAAGTTGAAAGCGGGAATTTGAACACAATTATTGGAAAACTAGAGTCCGCAGGTGTTGACTGGGTTACAATAAAATGCGGTGATGCTGATAGATACTATCTCAGAAGCGGCCTCATGCATGATTGGGCAGCGCAGTATGGAGGGTTTGCTGCTGTAGTGGATCAATTCCATAATTCCGGAGTGAAGGTTTCTTGCTGGCATTGGGTGCGTGCAGACGACGATTATTGGAAGACACGATACCCCACATTACCCTGTGAAGAATCTGAGGCTGAAGTTGCTGATGAAATTCTGAACATTTCAGGAATAGATGGGCTCATCATCGATGCAGAGGAGGAGTATGAGGACGAAGATGCAAATGAAGACGGAGTTGGCGATCATGGTAAAGCACAAATAGCTGAAAACTTCATGATAGACATCCGGAATGAGCATCCAGGCAGCTTTATTGCTTATTCTTCCTTTGCCAGAGTCACTGGCCACGAGTGGTTACCTTGGCTCGAGTTTGGCAGATACTGCGATGTTAACATGCCACAATGTTATTGGGCAGCACGACCCCAAACTCCAGAAGAGGAAGTTAGCGAGATGAAGGAGGATTTCGATGACTGGCATGACGTATGGGAGCAAGCAGGATATGGTGATTCCGTTAAACCGATCGTACCGGCTGGTCAGGGCGGATATTTCTCGGACATAGAAGGCGGCAGAGACATCTACACTGGCGAGATTACGCAGTTCTGCAACACCGTTCATGACTACGGATACCAGGGGCTCAGCCTTTACAAATATGCAATAATGGATCAGGCAGCCTGGGATGAATACGCTTCCTGCGGCGGTGAACCTTTCCCAGTTATTACCGACAGCCTCATCATACTCCAGTCCCCCCCGTATTACGTAGATCAGACACTCACTGCCCGCTTCACCATCCAGAACCAAGGCACTGCACCAATTGCTTTCGAGAAGTTGGTGGCTGGAGGCAGGCTGAATGGTGTCAACGACTGTACGAATTATGTAGGTGGTGAGTGCCCAGACTTCACAATGAGATATAACATTACGCTCAACCCTGGCGATTCATATGCTTATGAAGGGACATTCACTCCCGCGCTAGCAGGCATCTATGACTTTCAAGTCTTCTATTTCATAAATGGTGACTGGCACTGGAATGTCCCAACAGAGGAGGGGGTAAGCAACTCTATAAGTGCAACTGTGCTAGAGGCACCGACATCCACACCCACTCGCACGCCAACGCCCACAGCTACACCAACGAGGACACCCACTCGCACGCCAACACGTACAGCTACACCAACGCCTACAGGGACTCCGACAGATGCATCTTGGCGCTCACCATCAGCAACGGGGCTAATGGACAACGAATGGACTAATCCTGGAAACGCCTTCGCTAGTGATGACCAATATACGACAGCTGAGGGCACATTCAAAGAACAAGACTATTACCATTTCGGTTTTGATATTCCTGCTAATGCCACCATCAATGGAATTGAGGTAGCAATAGAAGGGCATGGGGAGACCGCCGGTAGCGATCGGATGATTGTTGATATTTGGTCTACCAGTAATCCGGGATGGGGAGTAAAAAACAACGGGGTAGGCGGTTGGTGGGAGCTTGGAGATGGCAGCGATGCGATAGCTGAAGGTGGAGGTCCTTCCGATCTCTGGGGGAAATCCTGGCAGCCTTCAGATTTCTCGAATGAGAACTTCTTACTGAGAATCAAGAGTTTTTCAAATCCTGATAGGCTTTATGTAGATCACATACAGGTTAAGGTTTACACTACCACATCGACGTCCACACCCACCTCCACGCCGACAGCAACGCCGACCAAGACATCCACCCCGACGGCAACACCTACAAGTACACCCGATTCCTTCTCCTGCGATGACGTAACGGAGATACCCCAGACGGAGTGCGAAGCCTTGGTAACACTTTACAACAGCACAGAAGGCGCTAACTGGAGCAACAACAGCGACTGGCTGGACACGAACACGCCATGTGACTGGTATGGTGTGACATGCTGGGCTGGTCACGTCATACAGCTTATCCTGCGGACCAACGAACTTTGCGGCAGCATACCTTTGCAATTGGGCGATTTAGACAGTCTACAAGACCTCTACCTAGAGCGCAACCAACTGAGCGGCAGCATACCTTGGCAGCTAGGGAACCTGGCCAATTTGCAGGAGCTTTGGCTGTATGACAATCAGTTGAGCGGCAGCATTCCCCCGGAGTTGGCTGGCTTGACCAACTTGCAATTCCTCGAGTTGGGTCGCAACCAACTGAACGGCAGCATACCTTCACAGTTGGGTGATTTAGACAGTTTGCAGGATCTCTATTTGGAGAGCAACCAATTGAGCGGCAGTATCCCTCCTACGTTGGGCGACCTGACTAACTTGCAATCCATCAATCTGAGCAACAACCAACTTAGCGACAGTATCCCTCCTGAATTGGGCAACTTGGCCAATCTCAAAAGCCTCTTGCTGTCCAACAACCAACTGACCGGTGGCATACCCTCAGGATTGGGCGACTTGACCAATTTGCAACACCTTTCCCTATCCAGAAACCAACTGAGTGGCAGCATACCTCCGCAGTTGGGTGGCCTGGTCAGTTTGCAATACCTCGCCCTGTACAGCAACCAACTGACTGGTAGCATACCCTCGCAGTTGGGCGATCTGACTGATTTACAATCTCTCTCCCTGGAGAACAACCAACTGACTGGCAGCATCCCTCCGCAGTTGAGCAACCTGACCGATTTACAATCCCTCTCACTGTCCGGCAACCAACTGACTGGCAGTATCCCTGTAGAGTTAGGTAGCTTGGCCAGTTTGCAGGGCCTCTACCTATGCAGCAACCAACTGACTGGCAGCATCCCCCCAGAGTTGGGCGACCTGGTCAGTTTGCAATACCTCTACCTGCACACCAACCAGTTCAGCGGGGCACTGCCAGGGACCCTGACGAACCTCGTTCATCTGGACACGTTCCGGTTCCACAACACCGACCTGTGCGAACCGGCGGATGCCGCTTTCCAGACTTGGCTGGCTGGCATCAGCGATTTGCAGAGCACTGGTGTCATCTGCTGTGTCCTGCCCGGTGACCTCGACGGCGACAGCGATGTGGATGTCGAGGACATCATGCTCGTTGCTAGTTGCTGGCGCATGACGACCGACGATCCCGACTGTGCGCCCTATGACCTCAGTGGTGATGGGATCATCAACATCGTGGACATCATGCTCGTAGTGGCTCACTGGGGGGAAACCTGCGACTAGGTCACTGCCCCAGGGTCATTCACTATCCAGACGAATTCCTAGAATTCTAATTCTCTGGTTCTCCTCTCTCATCCTGATTTCATAGACTCCAAACAAAAAAGCCACCTGCACTTGAAACAGGCGGCTTTTGTCGTCTACACGGGGGCTTGGTCGGAGACCTCGCCCAACAAGGGCCTAACCTTCCAACTTCTCCAGCTTGGCAAAGCTGGCCAGGAGGCGCTTGAGTCCCTTCTCCTCAAAGGCCACCGTCACTTCCTCGTCCGCTCCCACGACCTTGCTCTCAATGACGATGCCTTCCCCGAATCTCCGATGTCGTACTCTATCCCCGGTTTCGAATTGCCCTGTCATGACAGGCTCTGAGGTGACGGGCCACTGAGCTTGCCAACGGTAAGACCGCTCTTTTTCACCAGGCGCTTCCTGAGCGAACCCCCGCCCCTCAACGAGGTGATCGGGGATGTCAGTGATGAAGCGGGATGGCTCGCCCACCTGGCTTTCCCCGTACATGGTGCGGCGGAAGGCGTGAACCAAATAGACGCGCTCCTTGGCCCGGGTGATGCCCACGTAGCAAAGGCGCCGCTCCTCCTCCATGGCCTCAGGATCGTCAAAAGAACGGCTGTGAGGCAAGAGCCCGTCCTCCAGACCCACGATGAAGACCACGGGAAACTCCAAACCTTTGGCCATGTGTAAGGTGAGCAGCGTGGGGACGTTCGCGGCCTCGTCGAGGTTGTCAACTTCGGAAACCAGCGCCACTTCCTCCAAAAAGGTGGTCAGGGAAGTCCCCGGCGGCAAGTCCAGGTACTCGCGAGCCACAGTGCGCAGCTCCAGGATGTTGTTCCAGCGGTCCTCGCCCTCCTCCGTGCCGTCCCGAATGTAGTTAGAGTAACCGGATTTGTCCAGGACAAGATCCAACAGCTCCAGCACGTTCAGCTTCTCCCGCGCGGTGATCAGCTCGTCCAATAAATCCACAAAACCCACCAGGACTCTACGGGCGCGTGTGGAAAACGGAGCAGTCCCCTCTTTGCCCTCCTCTCTCAACATCTGCAAGGCCGTATAGATCGGCACTCTCAACTCCTCGGCGAATGTTTCGAGAGTGCTCCTCGTCTTCGGCCCGATGCCCCGCGAGGGCACGTTGATGATGCGGTCCAGGCTGACGCTATCGTGCGGGTTATGCACCAGGCGCAGGTAGGCCAGCACGTCCTTGATCTCACGGCGGGCGTAGAATCGGGTGGCGCCCACCAGTTTGTAGGGCAGGCCCGCGCGGACGAAGGCGTCCTCCAGCACACGCGATTGGGCATTGGTGCGGTACATGATGGCGCAATCCCCAGGCTGGCAGGTCCCCTCGGCCACCAAAAGGGCGATTTGATCCACCGCGTATTGGGCCTCCTCCTGCTCATTGTACGCCTCGTGGACGACGATGGGCAGGCCACGCCCCTTTTCGGTGTGCAGGTTCTTGGGCGTGCGGTGGACGTTGTAGGAGATGACGGTCTTGGCCACGTCGAGGATGCTCTGAGTCGAACGGTAGTTCTGCTCCAGCAGGACCAGCCTGGCGTCGGGGTAGTCGCGCCGAAAGCGGTGCACGTTGCGAAAGTCGGCGCCTCGGAAGGCATAGATGGACTGATCCTCGTCGCCCACGGCGAAGAGATTCCCCGTCTTGTCCGCCAGCCGCCTGACCAGCGCGTACTGGGCCGTGTTGGTGTCCTGGAACTCGTCAACCAGGATGTGCAGGTAGCGCCGCTGGTATTTGGCCAGGACGTCTGGGTGCTGGGTGAAGAGGTGCACAGCGTTCATCAGGAGATCATCGAAGTCCTGGGCGTTGTTGGCCAGGAGCAGTTCCTGATAGCGAGTGTATACTCGACCGGCCACCTCCTGCCAATAGGTTTGGGGAGCGAAGGACTCTGGCCCGATCAGCTCGTTCTTGGCCCTGGAGATGGTTCCCAATACGGTCTGCGGACGATACATCTTGTCGTCCAGGTTCAGATCCTTCAGGGCCTGGCGGACGAGCCCCAGTTGGTCGCTGCGATCGTAGATGACGAAGTCACTGCTCACATCCAGACGCTCCGCCTCACGGCGCAGGACGCGAGAGCAGATGGCGTGGAAAGTGCCGATGGTCAACCCGCGCAGCCGCTGGCCCAGGAGGTGATCCAGCCGTCCCTTCATCTCCTGAGCCGCCTTGTTGGTGAAGGTCACGGCCATGATGTTGTAGGGGTTCACCCCGCATTCCCTGACCAAATAGGCCACCCGGTGGGTGAGGACCCGCGTCTTGCCGCTGCCTGGCCCGGCCAACACTAAAACCGGCCCTTCGATGGCCTGTACCGCCTCCCGCTGAGCGGGGTTCAGATCTCTGAGAATATCCATTTCTTGTAAGACTCACCCTTCCCCATCCCCTCCCTGGGAGGGAGGGGTGAAAGTTTGTCAGCTAATGATGTTGAGAGCTGCCAGCCAGGAGAGGAGCTGGACGGCGATGCTCCCCCCCCAAAGCAAGTAGGCTCCCACCCTCTGCTGGCTGTGGATCGAAATACCCCAACTGGAGTTGATTAGCACGGTCAGCAGGCCGATGGCCGGCAGCTTGAATACATCGGCCTGGCCCAGAGCGGGGTAGCGCCAACAGTGATAGGCGAACAGGATTAGATTAGCTCCAGCGCCCAGGGCGAGGAGCAGATGGGCCAGGCGATCCCTCCAGATGGGCCAACTCAGGAAGTCGGGCTGGTGGTGCTCGTAGGATACGAGGTGAATCGGCCCCATCCGCCGCCGAATCTCGAAGGCGTCGAGAAAGCCGTCGGTATTGGCTGGGGAGATGCCATAGGCCAGCGTGGGAGTGACCACCAGAAGTTGCGCAGCCACAGGCTCAGTGGCGTAGAAGAGAGTGGGCCCAATTCCCTCAACCTGACTACGCCCTACCACGCAACCCGGCCATCTTATCCCTCTTACCTTGCCCTCCTTCCCCAAATCATCGCCTGGTACGATTTCTCGGATGTTGCTCATAGGGATGATGTACTGGGTCGCCCCCCAGACGACGGTCAAGGCGTCGCGATGCAACTGGTAGCGCAGATTGAACAGGCCGTAGACCAGATAGCCCAGCAGGGCCAGCAGAGGGAGGCTGAGGATGACCAGCAAGGCGAAAAGAAAGGAGACAAGACTGATCTGCCCCTGCCTGAGGTAAGAGAGCAACAGAATATCAAGCGCCAATAGAGATATGATCGTGGCGACGCCCACCAGGATGCCGGTGGACCGTCGAGGTTTGAATTCCATAGAGTCGCCTATAGGCAGCGTGTATCAGTAACCACTGTTACTGATCACTGGCTTGAGTACACCGGTGTGCACCAATGCCGGTACGCTTCGACCTTGCCCTTCACGATGTCGAAGTAGAGATCTCGTATCTTCTCGACGGTGGGGCCTAGCCTGCCCGTGCCCACGGGTCGGTGATCTATGCTGGCAATGGCCACTACCTGCACACCGGTGCCGCAGAAAAACGCCTCCTCGGCCACGTAAAGCTCGGTGCGGTCTATGGGCCGTTCCACCGTCTCCAGCCCCAACTGCTCGCGGGCAACCTGTATGATGGTGTCCCTGGTGATCCCCTCCAGAATGTTCTCCGTCACCGGCGGGGTGATGAGCTTGCCCTCGCGGACGATGAACAGGTTCTCGGCGCTGCCCTCGGAGACGTGGCCGTTCTGGTTGAGGACGATGGCCTCGTCAAAACCGTTGAACATGGCCTCGGTCTTGGAAAGGGCGGAGTTGACGTAGGAGCCGGTGATCTTGGCACGCGCAGGCACAGCGTTGTCGCTGATCCTGCGCCAGGAGGAGACGCAGACGTTGGCTCCTTCCTCCTTTTCAATGTACCTGCCAAAGGGCATGGTGAATACGGCAAATTCGTCTTCCAGGTCGTGCAATCGCACTCCGATGCCTTTAGTGGATTTGTAGGCCAAGGGGCGGATGTAGACATCTCCCCTGTAGCCCTCTTTGCGCAGCAGCTCGATGGTCAGTTCGCCCAATCGGTCCACACTGTAGGGCAGCTCGATGAGCACAATGCTACAGGATCGGTGAAGACGCTGGTAGTGCTCCTTCATCCTGAAGACGAAAAGCTGTTCCTCTTCCTCGTTCCAGTAGGCGCGGATGCCCTCGAAGCAACCGGTGCCATAGTTGAAGGCGTGGGCCATGATGCTGACTTTGGCCTCCCCGATGGGCACGAACTCGCCTTCGAAAAACGCATACTTGGTCATTTCACTACCTCCTTCGGTATTTTGATGCCACGACTTCCTGAGCGCTGGCGCTCGGCTAAGCCTTCAGCCCGAGCTCGAGCCGAGAACTCACGCTGAAAGCGACTGAATTATATCCGTGCTTCCCCTTCCTGTCAAGGAGCTCACTCGCCGAAGGTGACGACCTCCTTCAGACTGCGGCGTGACGTCCGAGGATGGCGGCCAGTGGGATAGCCGATGGGGACAATGGCCACAGGGCGGAGGTCGCCTGGCAGGCCGAGGCCCTGTGATGCTGCACTTTCGTCAAAGGCGCCCACCCAGCAGGCGCCCAGGCCCAGGGCCGTGACAGCCAGCAGGATGTGCTCGGTGGCGGCAGCGGTGTCCTGCAAGCAGTATAACTGCACCCCCCGACTTCTGTAGCGCTGAGCCGAACGAGCAGGGTCAGCGCAGACAACGATGACCACCGGCGCAACAGCGATAAACCATTGGCCGTAAGCAGCCTCGGCCAGCAGGCCCCTGGTCTGTTGGTTGCGGACGACCACGAAGTGCCAGGGCTGGCAGTTGCCGGCCGAGGGAGCCTGAATGGCTGCTCCCAGGATCCTCTGCACCATTTCGGGCGGCACGTCGCGCTCGGCGTCGAAATTTCGCACGCTTTGCCTTTCCTCGATCACTTGCCAAAAATCCACAGCTCAACCTCCTCGGTATCTCATGCTTCCATCATCACAAACTTAAGGCTCGAAGCCCCGTCCCCGGGGCAGCCCTTCGAGCCTTAAGTTTAGGGGAATGCTCATGCTTCCAATCCCCATCGCTTCAGTTCCATCACCATCTGGTGCTCGGTCATGTCGAGATGCAGGGGGGTAACGGAGACATAATTGTTAGCCAGGGCCCAAATGTCGGTTCCCTCCTCAGGTACACCGCCGGGTGGCTCCCCGCCGATCCAGTAGTAGTTCCGTCCGCGGGGGTCTTGTCGCTTCACCAGTGTATCGCGGTAGACGCGCTTGCCCAGACGGGTGATTCTGATGCCCGCCACTTCATCCTGAGGCACGGCGGGCACGTTGACGTTGAGGAGGGTGCTGGGAGGCAAGCCGTGCTCCAGGACGGGCCTCGCCAGCCGTGCGGCAAATCGGGCAGCGCAGGCAAAGTCCTGGCTCTGGTAGGAGTCCAGGGACACGGCCAGGGCAGGGATGCCGGAGATGACCGCCTCCATTGCTGCGGCCACCGTGCCTGAGTAGGTGATGTCATGGCCCACGTTAGCGCCCTGGTTGATTCCTGAGACGACCAGATCAGGTTGGTGATTCAGGATGCCCAGGGCGACCAGGGCCACGCAATCCGATGGGGATCCGGTGCAGGTGTAGGCTAATGTGCCATCGGCCAGAGTCGCGTGATTCACCCGTAGGGGTTTGTGCACGGTTTTGGTGTGGCCAGCCGCCGACCAGTTGTGATCGGGGGCGAATACCGTAACCTCACCGACCGCCCGGAGGGCCTTCTGAAGGGCCAACAGCCCCGGCGCATCAACGCCGTCGTCGTTGGTGACTAGAATGTGCAAGCTACGATTACCTCGCTTTTATGGGAATACCAAGAAATGACTGCCAAGCGATTATACCCTACTAGCTGACAAAAGGCAAAACTTCACAAGTTTAGTTGTCATTCTGAGGAATCCCCAACTTGTTGGGATCTGCCGCGCCACACCCCCAACAAGTTGGGGGCTCCGATACGTGGCCCTGCGAAATCCCGGAGAGTCATTCTGATTTGACAGGATAAGCATCCTGGCCTATAATTCCCTCCGGGAAACGGGAGATGTGCCTGATACGGAAGATGTCAACTGCTAAACACGATGGGTGTACTTTGACCCTGCCACCTTCGGTGGATCAGGTGAGTGCGTGGACGCTGATTACGTATAGAGCCTAATGCTTTCGGGCATTAGGCTCTTTTTGTTCCAGAAGCCACACTATCCTGGGAGGTTTGCTACCATGAGTAAGGCCGAGACGCTCTATCGCTTACAGACCATTGACTTGGAGATTGACGAAAGGAAGCGACGTCTCAAAGAGGTGAGAGCTATCCTGGAGGGAAATGAGGAATTGCAGCGAGCGCGGCAGGCCCTGCAGGACGGGGAGAAGAAGCTGAGCCGGCAGCGGACCAGGCTGCGTGACCTGGAGCTGGAGATGCGGAGCCTGGTCAACAAGATCGCTTCGGTGGAGGATCGGCTCTACAGCGGCCACATCAAGAATCCCAAGGAACTGGCCAACCTCCAGGGTGAGATCCAGTATCTTAAACGTAGGAAGGGCGAGCTGGAAGATCAGGTGTTAGAAAGCATGATCGAGGCTGAGGAGAGCGAAGCCAGCGTGATGGAGCAGCAGGAGGGGTTGGCCCGTCTGGAGGGGGAGTGGCAGGAGACTCAAGCCCGGCTCTCTGCCGAACAAGGTGAGCTGGTCAACCGGCTGAGTCAACTAAAGACACAGCGGGCCAAGCTACAGAAGACAATAGAAGCAAGCGACCTGGCTCTATACGAGGACCTGCGACGACGCAAGGGTGGGCAAGCGGTAGCTCTTCTGACAGGCGATCTCTGTCAAGGCTGCAGAGTAACCCTGCCTACCAGAAAAGCACAACAGGCCCGTCAAGGAGAAGTACTGACCCTCTGCGGTAGCTGCGACCGCATCCTGTACGTGGAGGGATAGCGATTGATGATTTGCGGGCTTGAAGGAGACAGCATCGTGAAACCTGGCACGACATCGAGCAATATACGCAGTTCAAACTCTGCGTTGAGGATCGAACAGTTTGAGGCAAGGGGTTCTCATGGCGAGGTGGGATTTGCTATTGGTCAGCGGTTTGCCCAACAGATTCACCGCTCGTTTGACACCTACCTTTTCTTCCAGGAGCGGATCTTGCCCTACCACCGCACTCCAGAAGGGCAGGGGAGATACCGGCAGTTCTTGGAATTGCATCAGATTCGCTATCCCGACTATCTCGCCGAGCTTGAGGGGATTGCCGAGGGAGCCGGGCGGCCATTTGAGGATCTGTTCCTGGTTAACCTGCGGGGGGAATATCGGACATTCCTCCAGGGCAGGGAAGCCCAGGGGTGTTCCGACTGTGTCCTGCTCACGGACGACGTGGCGCTGATCGGCCACAACGAGGACGGCTCGGCGACGTTTCGGGGCAACCTGTACGTTGTCCATGCCAGGGTCGAGGATAAGCCCGCCTTCACCGCGCTTTCGTATCCTGGGTTTCTGTGCGGCAATGCCTTTGGCTTCAACGCCGAGGGCATCTGCTTCTCCGTTGACCATGTCCAGCCCCAGGATGGCAGAGTGGGTGTGGGCCGGCATTTTATCGCCCACTCCCTGCTGGAGGCTCGCTCGCTGGATGACGCTATCCAGCGGGTCACGGTGCCAGAGCGCGCCTCGGGTTTCAGCTACACCATCGGCTCCATCCCCGAACGTCGCATTGTGGTCGTCGAGGTTGCACCCGGGCGACACCACGTCCGAGAGATCCACGGCGCTTACTTCCACACCAACCACTATCTGGACCTCGTCGGCATAGATCAGACCATCTCCCCCTCCAGCCGGTCTCGGGTGGAACGAGGCAAGGCGATGATGCGAGAACACGGATTGGCGGGATTAGCGGATCAAGACGCCGCCGGGGTTCTGGCTATCCTGGGGGATCAGGCAAACGAGCAATACCCTATCTATGGCGCTGCCACAGCCCCAGACCAAGCCGCCACCCTCTGCACCGCTCTGTTCGACCTGGATGCTCGCCAGCTACGCATCTACACGGATCACCCCCCACAGGCTCCAGGGGAGGTTGTGGCGTTGGCTATGTACGAGAACAGCAGGCCGGAGTCCCGAACTCGTTCGGGGTGACGCAATGTTCCCGAACAAGTTCGGGACTCCGCTGATTATTCAAGGAGGAGAAATGAGCGAGGAGAGAATAGCTGAAATCAAGTCAACCGTCGGAGAGGCAATTGACAGGTTACGGCCGAAGCTGATTGACCTGGCCGACAGGATCCATCGCCATCCAGAGACCAAGTTCGAAGAGTACAAAGCATCACAGTGGCTATCTGAAACGGCGGCAGCGGCTGGATTCCGGGTGGAGAAGCCAGTTGGAGGATTGGAAACGGCCTTTCGGGCGTCCTATTCGGGATCAGAGAAAGGACCGACGATTGCCTTTCTGGCTGAATACGACGCCCTCCCCAAGCTGGGTCACGCTTGCGGCCATAACCTGATTGGCACCGCCAGTCTGGGCGCTGCATTGGGCCTGCGCGAGGTGATGGACATGCCCCCTGGCTGCATACAACTCATCGGCACGCCAGGCGAGGAGGGGGGAGGCGGCAAGGTCATCCTGGCGGAGGCTGGCGTCTTCAATGACGTAGATGTGGCCATGATGTTCCATCCGGGCCGCCAGACCGTGCTGTGGAAGCACGCTCTGGCACGTCGAAAACTTCTCATTGAGTTCTTCGGCAAGTCCGCCCATGCAGCGGCCGCTCCAGAGAAAGGCATCAATGCCCTGGATGCGACCATCCAAACATTCCAAAACATCAACGCCCTGCGCGAACACATAGAGGATAGCTCCCGCATCCACGGGATCATCACTCATGGGGGTGACGCTCCCAACATCGTGCCCGACTATTCAGCCTCTCTGTTCTACATCCGGGCCAGGGACGATGACTACTGCAATGAGCTCCTGGAAAAGGTCAAGAACTGCGCTCGCGGTGCGGCGATAGCGACCGGTGCCAGAGTTGAAATGGAGATGCAGGGCGCCTACAAGTCAGTCCGAACGAACATGACCCTGGCTCAGACGTTCAAGGCCAATCTGGAGGCCCTCGGCTGGGCGTTCGACGAAGTTGATCCTGCCAAGGGAATTGGCTCGACAGACCTGGGCGATGTCAGCCACGTAACCGCTTCGATTCATCCATCCTTAAGCATCGGCTCAGAAGATCTGGTGGGACATTCCCCTGAATTCGCCGAGGCCGCTGCCTCTGAGAGGGGACAGCAAACCATGATCGCCGCTGCTAAGGCACTGGCTGCAACCGCGGTGGATGTCCTGCTTCGCCCGTCTCTTTTCGCTGCGATTAGGGCGGAGTTTGAGGCGGGGTAGTCCTTTGGATGCGGCTAGGGTACTGCAATGAGGCGAAAAGGTTAGTACCAACTTGCCGGAACAAACGCGGCGTGGTAAAATTGGTGTGCGAACCGGATCGGGAGCACCAGGATAGGTTCAAAAGCGCAAGGAGGAGACCCTTATGGAATTCACTGTCATTCTCGAAGAGTGTGAAGAGGGCGGATATACGGTTGCTTGTCCTGCCCTGCCAGGCTGTGTCACTGAAGGCGATATCTATTGAGGAGGCTTTGCAGAACGCCGAGGAAGCAATTGAAGGGTATTTAGAAGCAATCGAAAAACAAGTACGGATGATGCCTTCACTTACCACGGTGCAATATGCCAAGGTGGCAGTGTAATGGCTCGTCTGCCAAGAAGGAAGCGAAATGAGCACAAGAACAGTTACACCTGTTAGCGATGTCTTTGCAACCTTGCCACAGGAGGATCAGGAGGAAATCTTCAATATCGGTACTGCCTTCAGGCTGCTAGACCTGCAAAAACAGCTCGCACTGGCCCAGGAAAACGTGAAGCAGTTCGAAGCCAAATATGATGCAACTCTCGACATGTTGGAGAGCGAGGGGTTGCCTGAGGATGCTGGTTACGAAATGCACGAGGACTACATAGAATGGCACTACTGGGAAAGGGTGCGCAAGAAGACACAGAACACGCTTGATGTATTGACGAGCGTCTCAAAAGAACATGAGTTGGCGTGATGATGCGGGCAAGGATACTCAACATCTACGCAAAGTTCGGCCGGTACATCAAGGCAATCGTTCCACTCAAGATCGAAGATGAGTACATGAAGATCATCATCTATCTCGCGGATGATACGAATCTCAGGGTAGCTGAGGAGTGGGATGGCGACACACTCGTGCACTACAGCTATTACTGGCTTGCACCTGATAGTCGGCTCAAGATCGGTCGGGACAACTCGCCCCACCACATAAAGCTTCAGAACTTCCCTCATCACAAACATGTCGGGCGGCAGGAGAACAGGCAACCTTCTTCCGAGACCTGCTTGGAAGATGTGATGAAAGTGATAATACCGACCTTGTCCACATAGCTCAGATATGACACCGAAAAGAGGGGCTGGTCAGGTGTTGACCAACCCCTCTTGATTTCTCAAGAGCCTGCGGAAGACGCGATGAATTTGCTTATCCCAACAACCCCTCCTCCACTTCCTGACCAGACAAATCACTGATGCGAATCATCTTGCGGCGCGAGGTGCCCCCCGCCACAATCTCCACCTGGCTCTTACGCACGCCCAGCCGTTGAGCCAGGAAAGCGATGAGGGCTTCGTTGGCCTTGCCCTCAACGGGAGGAGCAGTGAGGCGAACCTTGAGAGCATCACCGTGCACCCCTGCGATCTCGTTCCTGCTGGCTCGCGGGACGACCCGCACGGCGAAGGTCACGTTGTCCTCGGTCTCGGTGATCTTGAATTGATCCATCTTCCCTTCCCCTTCAACCACCCTTGCGAAGCATTCTGTGTCTATCCTCAAGCCGAAAGCAACTTCATCGTCTGGAAATTACCGCCCGACAAAGGCGATACGCAACCTTCGCAAGGGTCACCTCAGATCAAGCCACGCTCTTCGGCGATAGCCAACGCCTCGTAGCGGCTGTGAACGTCCAACTTGCGATAGATGGCGCTGAGGTGGTTGCGTACTGTGCCCGCCGAAATGTGGAGCGCCTGGGCAATCTGTGGGTTGGGGAGGCCACGCTGCGCCAACCGTAGGATGTCGCGCTCCCGCTCCGTGAGCAGTTCCCGCTCTCCGGCCTCTTTGGTGGCTTGCGCCAACGCCTCGTAAGCCTGCGGGCTTAGATATAGCCGTCCCTCCACCAAGTCACGGATGATGGTCTCAATGCGCGACACGTAATCGTCGTCCTTGAGGATGTAGCCGCAGACGCCAGCCTGGAGCAAGTCGCGCACGTAGGTGGGTTCGAGGTGCGCGCTGAGCAGGCAGATGCGCAGCTCCGGGAAGTTGGCGCGTAAGTCCCGAACCGCGCTTAGAGCATCGAATGCTGGCTCGATCAACAGGTCCAGCAGGAGAACGTGGGGGCGCGTGCGCTGCACCTGGGCAAACACCTCGCTTCCTCGGCGCGCTTCGGCGACCAGGCGAATGTCCGGCGTTTTGTCCAGCAGCGCGCGCAAGGCAATGGCCACGTGCGGATGGTCGTCTACCACAGCAACCCGGATCATCCTCGCTCCCTCCGTCAACTAGAGCTTTCCCAAAGCCGGTACTCCAACAAGTTGGCGCACCGGAATCCCGAACTCGTTCGGGCCTGCTGCGCGGTACCCCCAACAAGTTGGGGACTCCGGCCTGCTATTCACGCCAGTTCCCAAAAACCCGACGACATGATTGTACCCAGAGCGGGCGAAAATGTCAATTGGCATGACACTGTCATGGTGCAGGCGTGACAGGTGCCTATGGACAAATCCATCAGAGTTTGGTATGATAGGAGCAGAAGAAAACGGTATTGAGGAGGAAATCATGTTACAAGGAGAAAATCTTACGCTGACGTATCAAGACGGCGAGACCACCATTGACGCGGTGCACGAGGTCTCCATCGCCATCCAGGATCACCAGTTCATCGGCATCCTGGGGCCTTCGGGGTCTGGCAAGAGCTCGCTGCTGTATCTGCTGAGCGGGCTGCGCCGGGCAACCCAGGGCGAGATCTACCTGGACGGCCGCGCCTACGGCAAGATGTCGGATCGGGAGAGGGTAGCCCTACGCCGCAGCGAGTTCGGCTTTGTCTTCCAGCAGCACTTTCTGATCAACTACCTCACCGCGCTGGAGAACGTGATGGTCGCCGCGCCGGTGCAGGACAAGGCCCACGCCAAGCAGGCCCAAGCGCTGCTGGCCGATCTGGGGATGGGCGACAAGCTGCATCGCTTCCCCTACGAGCTCTCCGGTGGCGAACGGCAGCGGGTGGCCGTGGCACGGGCCATGATCCACCGCCCACGCATCATCTTCGCCGACGAGCCGACGGGGCTGCTGGATCGGCGCACCGGCTTGCAGGTGATGGCGCTGTTGCGCAGCTATCGCAAGCAGGGCAGCCTGATCGCCGTCACCCACAACCCTGAGATCCTGAGCGAAGCCGATCTGGTAGTCACCTTGCGCGATGGTCAGGTGACGGACGTCAAAGACCGCGTGGCGCGCGAGACACAGGAGGTGCGGGCATGAATCCCCTGTCCGCCTGGACGTTCTACCGCCGTCACAAGCGACGCGCCGCACTGTTGCTGAGCTTGATCAGCCTGGTGACCGCCGGGCTCTACTTGATGGGAGCGCTGGTATGGGGAGTCTTCGTTGAGCCGGCGCGCTTGAGCTACATAGCTCTGTCAAAGTTCAGCGTGGTCATACCGGAATCCGGTTCGACCCCAGCCGTGCTAGCCCAGATTCGGGCCAATCCTGATGTGGCGAGAGTCATCCCGACATCTGCCATCGTCATCCAATTACCTGGCATGATGTCCGGCGAGAGCTTTCAGTTTGAATTGCGCGGCCTGACGGAAGAGGATATGCCCTATGTCCTGGAGAGATGCGGTGCCACGCTGAAGGAAGGACAGTTGCCAGCACCAGGGACGAATGGGCTCCTGCTGTCGGAGGATGTCGCTGCCATCCTGGGCGTGAAGATGGGGGATAACTACGATGCCGTCAGCTCAGAGGTCTATGCCATCATTGACACTCCCCTGGAACCCACTTCCCTGGAAGTGGTTGGGATCCTGGAGAGCGATCTGCGCCTGGCCATTGTGTCCCTCGAGTTTCTCAATAACCACGAGATGTACCGCCAGTTTCCGGCCCGCTTCCTGGTCGTGGCCCAGGAAAACCGTGAAGCCGCCGTGGATGACTTTCTCCGAAACAAAATTCAGACCCGCCGAACAGAAGTGCAAACGTTAAGCATCCTGAATGAAAGAATTGCCAGCGAAGCCCTGCCAGGTATCGTGCTGCTGATTCCGCCCATCCTCATCGTAGCGATAGCGTTTTCGCTGGTGATCGTCGTCGTCAACCGCATTGCCAACGCCCGGCGCTTGCCAGAGTTTGGCATCTTGCACGCTACTGGCCTCAGCAGGAAGTGGTTGATCCGCCGGCTGACGATGGAGACGGCCACGCTGGCCCTGGTTGGCTGGGCAGTGGGGATCGGACTGTCGTGGTTGGTCCTGACCCTCCTCCAGGCGATCCTGTTTGCACCCCAGGGGTATGACCTCAGCTTCGTGGCGTGGGTTCCGCTCGTGTTTGTCCTGCCGATTCCAACGACGGTGGTGGGGTTCACGTTCATCAGCGTCAGACGGACCTTCTCGCGCCTGGATCCTGTGGCCGTCGTCGAGCGGGGTCAACTGAGCCAGGAAGGGGAGCGGAAACGAGGGCGGACGGCGTCGAAGAGTTCACCCAAGCCACTGGCCTCTGCGACGTTCTACAAGCGACATCGGCGGCGAGCTGTGTTGCTGATCAGCGCGATGAGCTTGATGATTATGGCCGTCGTTCTGTTCATCTTCACGCTTGCAGTGGGCGCCGATGCGCAGGAACCGCTGCTGGGATATCTGAGCCGGGTAAGTATCGTCCGCTCGCCTGGGGTCGTCCAGAGTCTCGATCCAGACGTCGTAGCCCAGGTCAAAGCGCATCCGGCGGTAGAACGAGTTATCCCCGTCGCCCCCCGGACGCACATGTTGGGTGCCAATATCCCTCCATTCACAGGTGGAGAGGCCAGTCCTTATGCCGTCTACGCAGAGGACATGGCCTACCTGGTGAAACTGTATGATCTGGAACTGAAAGAAGGTCACCTGCCACGCCCAAATACCAACGAAATGGTCATCCCTGAAACCCTCACTCAGAACCGGGATATTGAGGTTGGCGATGTGATTGGCGACCCGGATCAACCTGCCTATCCGGGAGCATCGTCGCTCCCGGCTGAATTCGTCATATCCGGCATCTTTGCCCGGCCCTCAGCGCCAGAAGACGAAAACTGGTTAGGCTTTGTCTCCCTCGAGTTTCTGGAGAGCCACGAAGTCTACCCTGTCCCGGATGTCCCTCCCCTGATCGTTGTGCCCAAGGCGGGACAGAAGGACGCTCTGGACGATTGGCTGGAGAACGAGCTGGCAGGTGTGGATGCATCTGTGTTGACGTATCGCCGGGAAGTTGCCCGGGTCCAGCAAAGCGCGCACAGTCAGATGTTGACCATGGCGTTGTTGCAAAGCGTCATCGCCATCGTAGCCGCGGTTTCCCTGGCAGTTCTCAACTACATCTTTGCCTCCCAGCGACAATCGGAGTTCGGCGTGTTACACGCGCTGGGCCACAGTCGTTTGCAGTTGGTTGGGCGCGTGCTGTGGGAAACGGCCTTCACGACGGGGACTGCCTGGGGCCTCAGCGCCATCGTCGGCCTGATAGGGCTGCTGTACTTGCGATTCGGTGTCTTCGCACCGCTGGGCCTGACATTCAACCTGTTCAACGTCACCCCCTGGTTGTACACGCTGCCTATCCCTGCTGTGGTGCTTGCCGTCACCACCAGCACGACGGCCCGGACACTGTCCAAGCTCGATCCCGTGTCCATCATCGAGAGGAGGTAATACCAGGATGAACCCACTATCACCTTTCATCTACTACCGCCGGCACGAGCGCCAGGCGCTGCTGGTGTTGGCGCTGATCGGCTCGCTGACGCTGGGTGTCTATGTGATAGTCAGCCTGACAAGCGTCGGGTTCGGGACTATGCGCCATTCCGTTCACTACCTGACCAGAATGAGCCGGCTATTGGCCAGCAAAGGGCCAGACATAGGTGGTATACAGAGCCAGATATCGACCATTGGGACGCTAGACTCGGGCTTTGCGGCGCAGATCCGAGCCCATCCGGACGTCGCCGCTGTGCTCCCCGAGAATGGCCTGTACGTCGGCGTCCCAGTGGTGGGAATGGTGATGCCCACCCCCGTGCTGGGCGTGACCGAGGCCGACCTGCCGGTGGTGATGGAAGCGTGCGATCTGCAGTTGAAAGCGGGACGCTTGATCAGCCCGCGAACAGGCGAGATCGTGCTCTCCGAAGAGATCGCCCGTGGCCTGGGCTTGACCATCGGCGACCACGTCAGCTACAAGATCAATGCGGATTACTACCCAACCATGGCGACGGAACTGACGCTGGTGGGAATCCTGGAGAGTGTCCCATCCGACACCGGGCCTGAGGTCCGAGTAGGATTTGTGTCCTACGAATACCTCGACGGCCACGAACTCTATCAACCACGTGTAACGAATTGGCTCATCATCCCTCGTCCAGGGCGCAGGATCGCCGTGAATGATTTCGCCTCTACCCTCATGGAAGAGAGTGGCGGATCGTCATCCAATCACCTGCAATCGTTCGAGAGCGAGGTGGAACTCTTGGATCAAATGCAGCGAGGGATCAATATGATGTACGGTTTCGTCAATGGTCTTGTGGCCGTAGCAGCGGCACTGGTCGTGGGAATGGTCCATCGCATCGCCGTCACGCACCGGTTGCCAGAGCTCGGCCTGCTCCACGCCGCCGGCTACCCCAGGCGAAGCCTGGTTCGCCGCCTGGTGATCGAGATCGCCGTGGTCGCGTGCGTGGGATGGGCGGTCGGCCTGCTATGCGCGCACGCTTTCTCGACCCTGCTCAGCAACACCTTTTTCGCCGCCCAGGGCTGGAGTATGAACCTGGCCAACCCTAAACCACTTTTATCCACGCTGCCCATCCCCCTCGTCACTGTTGTGTGGATCAACGTGAGCGTCAATCGAATGCTGAATCGCCTGGATCCTGTGGCCATCTTTGAACGCGGCAAACTGACCATGGAAGCTGCAGGAAGCAGGAGGCAAAAAGCAAGAGGCAAGAAACGGGGAAAGGCACGTTCAACATCCCACCCGCTGTCATCGTGGACGTTTTATCTGCGCCACCGCCGGCGGTCCATATTGCTGCTGGCTGCGATCGGGTTGATGGTCCTGGGGGTGGCTCTCCCCGGATTCCTCATCGGCACGATAAATGATTCAACGTTGCCGCTCTATCTCAGCTATACGACTCACACCACAGTCGTCTCCCCAGGTTTCATGTATCGCGCGGTAGCCCCCGACATCGTCGCTCAGATCAGGACCCACCCGGCCGTGGCCCACGCGATCCCCGTCAAAGCCCTCACCATGATGGTCAACCTTCCCCCGGGAGGCGAAATCGGGTCGATACCCGTTTACGCCGTGCGCGAGCAGGATCTGCCCATCCTGTTGGACGCGTACGGCCTGCGCCTGGGGGAAGGAGATATGGTTCAGCCAAGATCGGACCAGATCATCCTGACCAGCGCCCTCGCCCGAAACCGGGACCTAGTTCTTAGCGATGCGATCGGCCATCCGGTTCACGAGCGTGATGGGATGCCCACAGAGCTGACGGTCGTCGGCCTACTCGATTCGACCAGCCCCACACTCGTGGAACGAGCGGGCTACGACGTCCCCCCGATGCCTCGCTGGGCAGGGTTCGCCTCGTACGAATACGTGGACGGCCACGAGCGCTACGCGGGCGCGCCCACGCACCTGTTGGTCGTACCCGTGGAAGGGCGCGATTCCGAGATGGAGGTCTGGTTACAGGAAACCATCGCCTCCCCACGAGTGAGGGTAGAGACCCTCGACTCAAGTTATCGCTTCTGGCAAACGAATGTACAAACCGCGCAGGCAACCATTGCTATCGGTTCGGCCATTCTCTCCGCGGTCGCAGGCCTGGGGTTGGCCATCCTGAACTACATCTTTGTCACACAGCGCCGCGACGAGTTCGGAGTCTTGCATGCCCTGGGTCACAGCCGTGCGGCCCTGATCGCGCGCACCCTGCGGGAGAGCGTGAGCATCGCAGTTGTAGCCTGGCTGGTCGGAGCTGCGGTCTGCATCGCCGGCATGTTCTACGCCCAGGCCACCCTCTATACGCCCCTCGGCACGAGCCTGGACTGGACCAACCTCACACCCTGGCTGTTCACGTTGCCCATCCCGGTCGCCGTCGTGGTTGCCAGCGCTGGAACTATCGGGTGGGCGCTCTCGCGACTCGATCCGGTAGCCATCATCGAGAGGAGATGATGCAAATGAATCCACTGTCACCCTTTACTTACTATCGCCGTCACAAACGGAGCGCGTTGTTGCAGATCGCGCTCATCAGCCTGGCCACGGTGGGGCTATTCATCCTCGTGGGCGTGCTTGATGCTGCCATTCCCCTGCGCGTCAACGTAAGCTATATAACCAAACTCAGCCGGGTGATTCCCACCGGCGGCGCGCTCAATCCTGGTGTGGTCTCGCAAATCCAAACCCACCCGGACGTAGCACGCGCTATTCCAGACAACGGGCTGCGCATTTCCCTGCCCTCCCTAATCGGAACGGATTCTCAACGCCTGTTGGGCGTCTCCCCGGACGACGCGCAGGTTCTGATGCAGCACTGCGGCGTGCGTCTGAAGGAAGGCCGCATGTTCGAGCCGCGCAGCAACGAGTTCGTGCTCTCCGAAGAAGTAGCCCGCGCGCTGGACCTGGAGCTTGGCAGCGAGATCGGGCGTGCGATGGACCAGAATTACTACGAGGTCGTTTCCGCGCCCCTGGTGCTGGTGGGCATCCTGGAGAGCAATCCAGAGGTCAATCCGGGACCGAGTGTGCGCGTGGGCTTTGTCTCAGCCGAGTATCTGAACAGCCACGAACTGTACACCCCCCGCACAACCAGCCTGCTCATCGTTGCCAAAGCAGGACGCAGAGCTGCCGTGGACGACTTTCTGGAAACAACAATCAGCTCCAAATACACACAGGTAGAAACGTTTGCCCTTGTTGCCAGCTTCACCAGGATGGTACGCGTTGGAATATACGTCATCTTCGGCATCGTCAACAGCGTGGTGGCTGTCGCCGTGGCCTTTGTCGTCGGCATCATCAACCGCATCGCCATAACCAGACGCCTGAGCGAGTTCGGTTTGCTGCACGCCCTGGGGCGCCCCAAAAAGCACCTGATCCGCCGCCTGACGCTGGAAACGGCAACCGTAGCCGGGATCGGCTGTCTGATCGGACTGGGAATCGCCCTGGTGATCATGTCGTGGCTCAAGAACGGCTTTTTCTACAACCTGGGCATGGAGCTGAATCTGCTCAACCTGGCGCCGTTCTGTTTCATCCTGCCCATCCCCCTGATCGTCGTCGCCCTGACCTTCTTGAGCATCCGGCGAATCTTTGCGCGGTTGGACGCCGTGGCCATCGTCGAGCGGGGCCAATTGAGCGAAGAACCACGAGGACGCCGGGCGGCTAAGCGTTCACGAACGCCAAGCTCATCGGCCCGGCCGCTATCTTCCCTCACCTTTTACCTGCGCCACCGGCGGCGCGGGGTGCTGATGATTCTGAGCACGGCGCTGATGGTGTTGGCCATTGCCTTTCCCGTGTTCTTGCTGTCGGCCATGATGAGCGCCATGGGTCCCTATACCGAATACCTGCAACACGTCAGCGTCGTCTCGCCCGTCCACGCTGAGCTCGACCCCGGCATCGTGGGCCAAATCAAGAGCCACCCGACGGTAGCGCACACCATCCTGACCATTCCGCTTGGAATGCGAATGATCCTGCCGCCCGGCGGCGGGACCGACGTCAACATCTACGGCGTTTCCGAGGCCGATCTGTCCACGCTTTTGGAATCTTATGGCCTGCACGTGCAAGAAGGCCGCCTGCCCCAGCCTCGCAGCAACGAGATCGTGCTTTCGGCTGCCATCGCCACCAACCGTGACCTGCACGTGGGCGACGTGATCGGCGGGGAAACGGACAATGGCGAAACGTTCGTCGTGGACAACCTGCCTACCGAAATGGTCGTCGTGGGGATTCTTTCCCCTGATCGCCCGTGGATAGGGTTTGCCTCCTACGAATATCTGCACAGCCACGAGCTCACCTCCTCCCGAAGTCCACGTTTGCTCATCATTCCGCGCCAGGGACAGAAGCAAGCGCTGGACAGTTGGCTGGAAGGGAGCGTGGCCTCGACCCAGGCACGGGTCACCACCCACGCCATGATGGAACGCGAATACAGAGAAATGATGACGGCCATCGTCCTTACCTTTGCCGCGCTGGAATACATGATCGCTGCTGTGGCTGCCGTCGCCCTGGCCACGCTGAACCACATTTTCTTCACCCAACGCAGAGAGGAGTTCGGCATCTTGAACGCCCTGGGCCGAAGCCGCCGCTGGCTCGTGCTGCGCACGATGAAAGAGACGGGCAGCGTGGCTGGCATCGCCTGGGTCGTCGGCGCGGTGTTGTGCGGCATCGGCCTGCTGGGCGTGCAAAGTCTCGTCTACGGCCCTCGCGGCCTGACCGTGGATTTTTTCAGCCTTTCGCCCTGGCTGCTCACGCTGCCCTTACCGCTGAGCGTCGTCGCTGCCAGCGCGGGTGTGGTCGCCTGGATGCTCCACCGGCTCGATCCCGTGTCCGTCATAGAGAGGAGATAGTGAGATGAATCCCTTGTCAGCCTGGACCTTTTACCGTCGCCACAAGCGGCGCGCCGCCCTGTTGCTGAGCCTGATCAGCCTGGCTACCGTCGGGCTCTACTTGTTGGTGGCATTGTCGTGGGCGATGTTTGTCGAGCCGATGCGCTCCAACCATATGTTTCTATCGAAGTTCAGCATCGTCTTGCCACCAGGCACGGAAGATGAATTAGACGCTTCTGTGGTGGCCCAGATTCGGGCCAACCCTGACGTGGCGCGGGTGATTCCAGCCTCTGGGATGCAGATCGCATTGCCCGAAGTCATGGGCGGTGAAAGCGACTGGTTTCACCTGCTCGCCTTGATGGAAGCGGACGTGTCGTTTGTCATGGAGAGATGCGGTGCAACTCTGAAGGAGGGGCGACTGGTGCAGCCACGGACCAACGGCATCATGCTTTCGGAGCAGGTTGCTGCTAACCTGGGCTTGCAGGTGGGGGATACGATTCAGGATTCCATCAACCCAGAACTCTACGGCAACATCGTTGACCCCCTGGAGGTGGTCGGTATTGTGGAGAGTGACGTGCGCCTGGGCATTATCTCCTACGAGTTTTTCTCCAGCCACGAGCTGTACCGCAGGTTTCCGCTCAGGTTCCTGGTGGTGGCTCAAGAGGGCCGTGAGGCCGCCGTTGACGACTTCCTCAGAAGCGAGATTCGGGCGGCTGGAGCCGGCGTTCAGACGTTTCAGTGGTTAACGGAGTGGATGGCCAGCGAATACCGGGCAACCTACTCATTGCTCATCCCGATTATCGCGGTGGTGGCCGTCGTGATTACGGTGGTGATTGGCGTCGTCAACCGCATTGCCTTCACCCACCGTTTGCCGGAGTTCGGCATCTTGCACGCGGCTGGCTACAGCAAAAAGTGGCTGACCCGTCGGCTGACGATGGAAACCGGCGTGCTGGCCGCCACTGGCTGGATGGTGGGCATCGGGCTCTCGTGGATGATCCTCTACATTCTCAAACTGACCCTTTTCGCGCCCCGGGGCCATGACCTCAGCGTGGTTGCACTGGCGCCGGCGGTGCCCATCATCCCGATTCCGCTTGCGGTGATCGGATTCACGCTGATCAGCGTTGGCCGTATCCTTTCGCGGCTGGACGCTGTGGCCGTCGTCGAGCGGGGTGAACTGAGCCTGGAAGAAAACCAGCAACAAACAGCGACCGCTTCCAGGAGCTCACCCAAGCCGCTGGCTAGCTGGACGTTCTACCGACGACACAGACAGCGGGCCGTGCTGCTCACCGGCACCATGGGCTTGATGATCATGGCCGTGGCCCTGGTCATTTTTCTCCTGGCGGTGACCTTCGACGCGGAGAGGGCGGGTCTGGGGGATCTAAGCCGCATGAGTATTGTCGGCTCGCTCCCTGGTTCGTCCCTGGGGCCAGCCGTGACAACCCAGGTCAGGACCCACCCGGCTGTGGAACGGGCCATTCGAGTCGCTCCTCGATATACGATTCTGACCATCATGATTCCGCCCTTTGGTGGGAGTGCAGATGCCAGCCCGTATGGCGTCTACGCAGAGGACATGGCGTACCTGGTTGAACTGTATGGTCTGAAGCTGAAGGAAGGGCACCTGCCGCGCCCCCGCACCAACGAAATGGTTATCTCCGAAGTTGTCGCTCAGAACCGCAATCTCCAGATCGGCGATGTGATTGGCGACCCCGACCATCCTGCCTACCCCAACGCACCGGTGTCGCTGGCTGAATTCGTGATTTCGGGCATCTTTGCCAGGCCCACAGCACCAGAAAATGAAAACTGGTTGGCCTTCGTTTCCCTTGAGTTCCTGGAGAGCCACGAAGCCTACAACATCCCGGACGACGTTACCAGGTTGATCGTCGTGCCGAAGGCCGGGCAGAAGGCCGCCCTGGACAATTGGCTGGAAAACGAGCTGGCCAGTGACGAGGTGTGGGTGGCGACCTATCGCCAACGGGTTGCTCGCGCTCAGGAAAAGACGCGGAGCATGATTCTGACGATAGCCCTGCTAGAGAGCGCCATTGCGGTCGTGGCCGCGATTGCCCTGGCGGTGCTCAACTACATCTTTGTCTCCCAGCGGCAATCGGAGTTTGGTGTGTTGCACGCGCTGGGTTACGGCCGCCTGCGACTGGTGTGGCGCACCATGCGGGAAGCGGCTTTCACAACGGGCGCAGCCTGGGGTCTCAGTGCCATTCTCTGTCTGATGGGGCTGCTGTATCTGCAACTCCGCTTGTTCACACCACTGGGATTGAAGCTCAACTTGCTCAACCTCACCCCCTGGCTGTTCACCCTGCCTATCCCCGTCGCGGTGCTGGCTGTCACCAGCAGCACCATTGCCCGGACGCTGTCCAAACTCGATCCGGTGTCCATCATCGAACGGAGATGAACCGATGAAGCGCGCATTCAGAACCATCCAACTCACTGCCCTGGTGCTGGTCGTGTTGCTGACGGCTGGATGTCAAGACAAGGCAACGCCGACGGCTACCGCTACGACACCAACCCCCTCCGCCAGTGTCTCCGTCTCGTCTGGTGCGGCGGAGACGAAGCACATCACGGCGCTGGGCACCATCCGACCGGCGCAAACGCTTCAACTCAGCTTTGGTGCCAGCGGCCCCGTGCACACAGTGCCAGTGCGATTGGGGACAGAAGTGAAAGA
>CAZQDO010000002.1:0-40634 GCA_964592085.1 uncultured Anaerolineae bacterium
GGTGAAGACCATTGACGAAGGGATCGAGATCCTGACGGGAGTCAAGGCCGGTGCCAGGCAAGAGGATGGAACCTTCGAAGAGGGTTCAGTGAATGACCTGGTGGATGAGCGTCTGCGGGAACTGGCGGAGATGATGCGGGATTTCGGCAAGGAGGGTAAAGAGGAGGGCGAGGGAGGTGAGGAGGAGGAATGAGTAACGAGGCAATGAGGAGGTGTCGTCTATGACCAAACCCATTCGGATGGAGCTTAGACAAAAGGTGTGTTTTGTTACCATAGCCTTGCTGGTGCTCATCATGGTCGTGAGCCAGACGGGCCTTCTGAGACCGTCGTTGGCTTGCGCGGACGGCCCCCCATCCCTGGCTGGCCGCGTGATTGACCCACAGGGCGAGCCAGTGCGCGGCGCAGAGGTGGCCGCTTACCTGAACGATGCAGAGGAGCCGACCGTCGTCGGCGAGAGCCAGCCCGATGGTGTCTTCATGCTCGACCTGCCCGATGACGCCATAGACTCGCTGCGGGTGGAGATCGAGCGTCCCCACTTTACGGCGACCGCGTGGGTAGCCGGGGCTGACGACCTGGCCCACCTTCGCCAGGGCAACACCCTGCGGTTGCCCGACATCACCCTGGAGCGGCGGCTGACCCTGGGCTTCTGGATAGCGACGCTGACCTTCGTGGCCATCCTGCTGCTCATCGCCCTGGAGAAGCTGCACAACGCCATGGCCGCGCTGTTGGGTGTGGCAGTGGTGCTGGGCACCAGCTTCGTGGGCGGCGCCATCCGCCCCGATCTGTTCATCTTCGACTTTGAACGTGCCATCGAATACGTGAACTTTGATGTGATCTTTCTGGTGATGGGCATGATGATCGTCATCGGCGTCATCGAGGAGACGGGCATCTTCCAATGGCTGGCTTACCAGGCCTATCGTCTCTCTGGTGGGCGGGCCTGGCTGCTGGTGGTCATTCTGATGATCATCACTGCCGTGGCCTCCGCGCTGCTGGACAACATGACCACCATGCTGCTCATGACGCCCATGACCATCCAGATCGCGCTGGCGGTGGGCATCAATCCGCTGTCGCTGTTGATGCCGGAAGTGCTGGCCTCCAACGTGGGCGGCATCAGCACCCTCATCGGCACGCCGACTAACATCCTCATTGGCTCCTACGCCGGCTTCACCTTCAACGACTTTCTCGTCAACCTGACGCCAGGCGTGGTGCTGGCCCTGGTCGCCCTGACGGTCTACGTCCTGGTCTATTATCGCCGGCAACTGCTGACTCAGGGCGACGGATTGTCGGAGGCCCTGCTGGAGCGACTGAAGGAGAGTGGGCGCATCACCCAGCCCCAGAAGCTCACCAAAGCGGGCATTGTGTTCGCTGTGATGCTGATCTTCTTCGTCATCGGCGAGCGCATCCACCTGGTGCCAGCGGTGACGGCCATCCTGGGCGCGGTGGCTATGCTGATGTGGGTCACGCCCGATATCGAGGGAATGTTGAAAGTGGTGGACTGGACGACGCTGATGTTCTTCATCGCCTTGTTTATGCTCGTCGGCGCCATCCAGGAGGTGGGGCTCATCAGCCTCATCGCTGCTGGAATCAAAGCGGTGGTGGGCGAGAACCTGTCAGTTGCGCTGCTGGTGCTGGTCTGGGCGGGGGCTATCCTATCAGGCGTCATTGCCAACATCCCCTTCACGGCGGCCATGCTGCCTGTAGTCGGCTTTCTCACGCGCACGGTGCCGGGTGCGGGGAGCAAAGTGCTATTCTACGGACTGTCGGTGGGATCGGCTCTGGGGGGCAACAGCTCCCTCATCGGCGCTTCGGCCAACCTGGTGACGGCCGGCATCGCCGAGCGGGCAGGGTATCCCATCACTTACAGGAACTTCATGAAAGTCGGTTTCCCGGCTATGATCGTCACCGTGGCTGTCGGGACACTGTGGCTCTTTATCCGTTTTTAGGGAGGTTACTATGGGCAAAATCTTATGTGCCACCCGTGGCGGCGAGGCCAGTTACCGCACCCAGGACGCGGCCATCGCCCTGGCCCAGGAGCGTGGCGACGAGTTGTTATTCCTCTTCGTAGTGGATACCCGTTTTCTGGACAAGGGGAGGCGTGCTGTCCGCCCCGATGTGGTGGCCGAGGAGATGGGCCACATGGGCGAGTTTCTATTGACCATGGCCCAGGAGCGAGCCCAAAAGCAGGGGGTAGCCGCCGATTACCTGCTCCGTCGTGGCAGGTTCCGTGACGAGTTGAAGGCGGCGGCTCGTGAGGAAGGCGTTGGCCTGGTGGTTTTGGGCCGGCCGTCCGGTGAGGAAAGCGCCTTCGTGCCAGCCGACCTGCAAGCCTTTGCGGCTGAAATCGAGGCTGAGACGGGCGTAGAAGCTGTTATCGTGTGATCGTCTCCATAAGCTCAGAGAGGCCAGGGGCGGCCGGTTGGAACCGCCTCTGGAGAGCATTCCGTGCCCTCACTGGTGCGAGTTTCATCGCCATCCAAATTAAGGTGGAAGAGGGGTGATTGAGTATGCAAGACCCATTCTGGCATGTGGCCTTCTACGGTGGCTTTGCAGGATTAGCTACGCTGGCCGGAATCTACATCGTGTTGACGAGAGAAGCATGGGCGCGCCGGAGCTCCATCTATCTCATCAGCTTTGCTTCTGGCGCATTGCTGGCGGCTTCTCTGCTGGACATCCTTCCCGAATCCCTGGAGTTGAATGAGAACGCCGTGATCTACGCCCTGCTGAGCTTCCTGGCCTTCTACGTCCTGGAGCAGAACGTGGTGGTGCACGCTGGCCACGAGGATCCGGACTGCTCTGAGGAGAGCGAGATGCACCATCGGCATACGTTGGGAGTGATTTCTTTCCTGGGCATCGGCTTTCACTCCCTTCTCGATGGAGTGATCATTGGCGCTGGTTTCGCGGACAGTGCCGTCACCGGCATCATCGCCACTGTCGGCGTGATCCTGCACGAGTTTCCGGAGGGCCTCTCTATGATGGCCATCCTCCTCCATGCCGGGCTGACCCGGTCCAGGGCGCTGACCTATTCCGTCGTGGTGGCTTTGGCCACACCGGTAGGGGCCATTGTTTCCTACGTGGCCCTGCAGGGAATCAGGGCGGAGGTATTAGGAGGGCTGCTGGGCATAGCGGCAGGCTCTTTCTTGTATATTGCCGCTTCGGACCTCATCCCGGAAACCCGGCGCCAGTCCAGCCCCTACAACGTCCCCCTGGTCATCGGGGGGATGGCGGTTTTGTTTGTGTTGAAGCTGATGTTGTGAGCCTGGGGTAACTGTTCACCCTCTCGCAGGTTCAGAGGTGGTTCTTTGGCAGAAACAGGCTGCAACATCGAATTTGAGGTGTTGAGCAAACCATTTGCGAACCTGCGGGAGGGTAGGCCTAAAGCTTGCACTGATGGTCAGTGCACTGGCTTGAAGGAGGAGCATATCATGTTAGGGCCATTCAGGTCCATCACACTGGGAATCATCGTCACCGTCACCCTCGCACTTGCAGCTTGCGGCGGGGCGGGCGATGAGGACACCCGCCATTTCAGGATTGGTCTGGTGACCAACAATCCAAATGGCCTCATAAACGTTCAGGGCTTCAGGGACGAGATGGCAGAACTCGGCTACGTCGAAGGGGAGAATGTCACCTACGTGTTCGCAGGACACCCGACGCAGGGCGACGAGCTCGACGCCGTGCTCGAAAGCCTGGTTGCCGCAAAGGTTGACCTGATTTTCACGGCCGGCACACCAACGGGCGTCGCTGCTCATCGCATCACGGAGGGAACGAACGTGCCCGTTGTCTTTGGCGTCATCGCCGACCCGATAGCGGCGGGTGTTATGGAAGATCTGGCCAGGCCCGGTGGCAACATGACCGGCGTGAAAATCAGCGAGAATCAGGCCCGGCGCCTGGAACTGCTGCTGGAAATCGCGCCAGGTGTCCAACGGGTCTTTGTTCCTTACAACCCTGAGGATGCAGCCCCAACTAGCGCCGCAGCACAGCTCAACGAGATTGCCCCTGGCCTCGGTGTGGAAATTGTGGAGGGCCATGCTCGGAATGATGATGAGGTCACTGAATTACTTCACAGTATCCCCCAGGATGTGGACGCCATCTTTATGCTCCCTGATAGCACGGTCAATGCACGCCTGGCCGATCTTGTAGCCATTGCTCTTGACCGGAAGCTGCCCGTCTCGGGGCCGAGCATGGTCCAGGTTGAGGGGGGCGCACTGACCGCTTATGGGATCATCCACTATAAAGCGGGGGCACAAGCTGCCCACATTGCTGACCGGGTTCTGAAAGGCGCTGATCCTGGCGGATTGCCTGTCGAGACAGCCGAATTCTACCTGGGCATTAACCTCCAGACGGCTGAGGCCATTGGGCTTGAAGTCCCGTATGAGATTCTGCAGCAGGCCGAAACCATCATTCGCGCTGAAGAGCAAGAATAGCAAGTTGAGGAGAACCTGTATGCTCAAAAGCTTGCGCTTTCGATTTACGCTGATCTTCATTGGCTTAGCCATAGGCCCATTGATTCTCGTGGGGGCCATCACTGGACAGCGCAGTTTTGCCAGCCTCGAAGGACAGAGCCTGGCATTGCAGCGCGAGATTGCAGCGAGCGTGGGAAGCCAGGTCAGGGCCTTTGTCGAGGGACGGATGAGCGAGCTCGTTCTTCTCGACAAGGTGTACGGATTAGGAGTGCGTGAACTCGATGAGCAACGGGCGATACTGAGCAACGTCTTGCTGTATCAGCGGGCCTATCAAGAGGTAGCGCTGCTTAACCTGGAAGGACAGGAGCGAATTCGACTGTCCCGCACCAATGTCATTCTGGGCGATGATCTCCAGAGCCGGGCTGGAAATACGGAATACCTGTGGCCAGCTACACGTGGCGAGACCTATTTCAGCCCGGTTCGCTTCGACGAAACGATTCGAGAGCCGCTGATTACGATTTCCGTTCACCTGTTTGACCAGCACAGCGGAGAGGTCGTATCCGTATTGGTGGCCGACTTGAGGTTCAAGAAGATCTGGGAACTGCTGGCCATGATTGAATTGGCGGATAAGGGCGATGCCTACGTCGTTGATCAGGCGGGGCGGATCGTCGCGCACAGGAGCCCGACTGTCGTTTTAGGTGGCACCACGATAGATCTTCCAGAGGCGGATGGCCGTGCAGAGGGCTTGTCTGGAGCGGAGGTCATCGTCGCCAGAGACATCCTTCAGTTTGGCAATCAGGAGCTTATCGTCCTCGCCGAGCAACCCGTTTCGACCGCCCTCGAACTGGCTGTCAATAGCTTGCGGGTTACGGTGGCTGCCACATCGGTGGCCTTTGGGTTGGCGGTTATTCTCGTTGTGTTGACGACTCGTCAAATCATCAGGCCGATTGAGACGCTGGCCACCTCTGTGCACGCTATCAGCGACGGTGACTTTTCCCGTCGAGTGGCAGTTCCCCCGTTCCAGGATGAGATCGCTGACCTGGCGCGCTCTTTCAATTCCATGGCTCGCGCCTTGCAGGAGCGGGAAGAGACGTTACAGGCGCAGAATGAGGCACTGCAGGCTGAGATTGCCGACCGCAAGCGGGCAGAGGAGGCATTGCGAATCAGTGAAGAGCGGTTTGCCCTGGCCGTGCGCGGCTCGAATGATGGCTTGTGGGATTGGGACATTCTAAACGACTCGCTCTACTGGTCTCCGCGTTTGAAGGAGTTGCTTGGGTATGCTGAAGATGAACTCGACGTTGACTTTAGCACGTTTGAATCACATCTGCATCCAGATGACAGAGGGCGCACGAAAGCAGCCATAGAAGCCCATTTGAAGGATCGGGGGCTGTACGACGTCGAGCAGCGGCTACGCACCAAATCGGGTGAGTATCGTTGCTTCCGTGCCCGGGGCCAGGCGCTTTGGGACGAGGACGGAAATCCCCTTCGCATGGTTGGTTCCACCACCGATATAACCGAGCGCAAGCGGGTGGAGGAAGAGATCAAAACCAAAAACCAGTTTTTGGAGAGTCTCATCGAGCAATCACCACTTCCAACTTTTGTGATAGACTCGGGGGGAATTTGCGTGATGGTCAACAAAGCATTTCTGAAGGCCTACCATGTTCCCCAAAAAGAGATGGTTCTGGGACACAATGCTCTAACAGAACCTGCGAACGTGCGCCAGGGCGTGGTCAAGTACATGAAGGAGGCTTTGGGCGGGAAAATAGTTGAAACACCCGAAATGGAGTTCTTTTCACCTTATGGAAACAAAAGGACGGTGACAAGAAGCAGGTTATTCCCAATATTTGATACAACCAACCAGCTAACCAATGTTGTCGTGATGCATGAGGATGTCACCGAGCACAAGCGGGTGAAGGAGGCTTTGGGAGAATCTCACGAAAGGTTTCTCACCGTCGTAGACAGTATTGACGCGCACGTTTATGCTGCCGATATGGAGACCTATGAGATCCTGTTCATGAATAGGAAGATGCGAGACGACTTCGGCGGCGATCTGGTCGGGAAAATCTGCTGGGATGTGTTCCGTGGCGATTCTAAGCCTTGTAGTCACTGTACCAATGACAAGCTGATTGACGCTGACGGCAACCCTACGGGAGTACATATCTGGGAAGGACACAACCCAATCACCGAAAGATGGTACATGAACTATGATCGAGCTATCAAGTGGATTGATGGCCGTCTTGTCCGATTGCAGATCGCCACGGACATCACCGAGCGCAAGCGGGCGGAGGAGGCGCTACGACAGTACACTACTCAGTTAGAGGCGCTGCGAGGGATGGGTCTGGAACTGACCTCTCAGTTGGACCTCAACGCTCTCCTCCGCTCCGTCGTCTCGTGGGCCGTCGAACTGCTGAGGGGCGTCTCTGGCAGCTTCTACCTCTACCGACCGGACCTGGATGCACTGGAGCTGACTGTTTCCATAGGTATCGAGTCGGAGCCTAGCAATCAGCTCCTCCTCCACCGGGGTGAGGGCCTCTCCGGTAAGGTCCTGGAAACTGGCGAATCGCTCATTGTGGACGACTATCAACACTGGGAGGGGCGGGCAACCGCGTGGGAGGGCTACTCCTTCACGGCAGTCGTGGCCGTGCCGGTTCGCTGGGGAGATCAGTTCCTGGGGGTGCTGAACGTTGATGCAGATTCCCCGCACGCCTTCTGTCCGGCGGACATTGAACTGCTGGACTTGTTCGCCACCCAGGCGGCTATCGCCATCCGCAACGCCCGGCTGTACGAGGTGGCTCAGCAAGAAATAGCCGAGCGCAAGCAAGCAGAGGACAAGCTGAAGGGGTACTCGCAGCGGTTGGAGGAGATGGTGGAGGAGCGCACCCAGGAGCTCCGAGATGCCCACGAGCGACTGATGCGCAGGGAGAAACTGGCCATCATGGGCCAACTGGCCGGCGGGGTAGCCCACGAACTGCGCAACCCATTGGGGACGATCTCCAATGCCACGTACTACCTCAAGATGGTCCTTCCCGATGCTGAAGAGACCGTCAAGGAGTACCTGGATATGATCATTCAAACGGTCCGCGACTCAGACAAGATCATCTCCGATCTGCTGGATTTCTCGCGCACCAGGATTCCCGATAGGGAGAAGGTGGCGGTCTCTGAGCTGGTGGCCCAGGTGTTGGAGCAACGACCTCCCCCTGAGAGGGTGGAAGTGATTGCCCAGATTGCGTCGGACCTGCCCCCGGTGTACGTAGACCGTCATCAGATGTGCCAGGTGTTAGGTAACCTGGTGACCAATGCCTACCAGTCCATGCCAGAGGGTGGCGACCTGACCATTAGCGCTCAGGCACAGGAGGGGGCAGTCGCTCTTTTGTTAGCAGATACCGGCGTTGGTATCTCTGAAGAAAATATGGCTAAGCTGTTCGAGCCGCTGTTCACCACCAGGGCCAAGGGGCTCGGGCTGGGGTTGATGGTGGTCAAGACTTTGGTGGAAGGCAACGGGGGGAGCATAGAGGTCGAGAGCGAGGAGGGGAAGGGGAGCACGTTCACGGTGAGGTTGCCGGTGGCGGGCTATCGGTGACCCAGCGCGGCGGTAGCGCGGCGAGATCTACCAGGAGTGTGAATGGAAGCACAGTTGACGACGGATGTGACGCAGATTTCCCCCTCGCCTTTCATCACGGCAGACCTGCCTGGCATGGGCGGGGAAATGAAGGCGGAGCCGGCCCATTTCGCGGTTGAGGAGATCCCCCTGTATGAGCCAGTGGGGGAGGGCCAGCACGTCTACGTGTGTCTGACCCGCGAGGGGTGGACCACTCGCGCCCTGCAACGACGACTGGCACGTCTCTTCGGTCTGCGCGAAGTAGATGTAGGTTATGCAGGCCTGAAGGACAAGCATGCCCGCGTCACGCAAACGTTCTCTCTGCTTCTGCGAGACGTGGACGAGGCGACCGTGGCTCGCCGTATTGAGGAGAGCCTGCCGGTTGAAGTGGGATGGGTTCAGCGACATCGCAATAAGCTGAAGAGAGGGCATTTGTTGGGCAATCGCTTCCGCATCGTCGTGTTGCGCCCGGAGCCCGAAGCGCTGGCGCGGGCTGAGGCCGTCACGCAGGCGTTGCAGGCGCGCGGGCTGCCCAATTTCTACGGCCATCAGCGATTTGGAATCAACGGCGACAATGCGCGGCAAGGTCGTGAGGTGTTATTGGGACGAGGGCCGCGTGAGCGGTGGCTGAGGCGCTTCTTGCTCTCGGCGTATCAGGCGGCTTTGTTCAATGCCTGGCTGACTGAGCGCATCCGGCGCGGTTGGTTTGAGCGTTTGCTGACTGGCGACATCGCCAAGAAGACAGATACCGGCGGCCTGTTCGAGGTCGCAGATGCCCAGGTCGAGCTCGCGCGTTTCCAAGAGAGAGAGATCACCTACACCGGTCCGATCTACGGTGCGCGCATGCGTTGGGCAAGCGGCGAACCCGGCCAGTTGGAGCGGAAGATACTGGAGGACGCAGGCGTGACAATGGAGATGCTTCGTCGAGCGCGGCTGGATGGTAGTCGTCGTCCGGCCCGGCTGTTCCTGAGTGATCTTTGTATCGAGCCGCTTCCAGATGGGCTGGTGTTCGAGTTCTCGCTGCCCAAAGGGGCCTACGCGACGACCGTCTTGCGGGAGTTTATGAAAGCAGAGGTGACAGCCTTACCGGAGAAGCAGGTGGGCTAGTTTCAGTGCGTGCTGCACAGGAGGTGCCGCCATGACGACTGCTTTGTGGTGGGTGCGCCGTGACTTGCGTCTGACGGACAACCAGTCCCTGGCCGCAGCCTTGACCCACGCCGACCTCGTGATCCCCGTCTTCGTGCTGGATCCGACGCTGCTGAATTCGCCCTACGTCGGGCCGAAGCGGGTGGCCTTCTTGCTGAGCGGTCTGCGGGCGCTGGACGCTGACCTGCGTATCCGAGGCAGCCGTCTGATCGTCCGCCAGGGCGTGCCCAGGGATGAACTCGCCGCCCTGTTGACCGAGTGCGGCGCCGGGGCCATCTTTGCCGAGGAGGACTTCTCACCCTACGCTCGGCAGCGCGACAGCGGCGTGGCCGAGCGATTGCCTCTGCACCTGGTCGGCGCTCCTATCGTCCATCGACCGGGAGCTGTCCTGAAGGCTGACGGTGCGCCCTACACGGTCTTCACGCCCTTTGGCCGCAAGTGGAAGGCCCTTCCGCCACCACAAGCGGATGAGATTCTTCCGCCCCCAGATCGGATCCTCACGCCTTCAGGGGTGAACAGCCTGCCCATACCCACCGAACCGGCGCTCTCCCCCGACGTGCCTTTTCTGCCAGGCGAAGCGGAAGCTCAACGCCGTCTTGGGGCCTTTGTGGGTGGTGAGGATCCGCCCATCTACCGCTACGCCACGATGCGTGATCGTCTGGATGTAGATGAGACCTCGCAGCTTTCTCCCTACTTGCGCTTCGGCGTGCTCTCCGCCCGCCAGGCAGTGGTAGCTTCCCTCGATGCGATAGCGGCGGCCCCTGATGCCGAGGACCGCGAAGGCGCCGAGACCTGGCTCAACGAGCTCATCTGGCGCGAGTTCTTCGTGCACATTCTTTACCACTTCCCCTACGTCCTGCAACAGAGCTTTCGTGCTGACCTGAGGACGATTCCCTGGGAGAACGCCCCGGGGGACTTCGCTGCCTGGTGTGAAGGGCGCACCGGCTACCCGGTGGTGGACGCCGCCATGCGACAGTTGGCCCAGACCGGCTGGATGCACAACCGGGCGCGTATGATCGTGGCCTCGTTTCTGGTGAAGCACCTGTTGGTTGACTGGCGCTGGGGAGAACGCTACTTCATGCAGCACCTGGTGGATGGTGATCCGGCGGCCAACAACGGCGGCTGGCAGTGGACGGCCGGCACCGGCACGGACGCCGCGCCCTACTTCCGCATCTTCAACCCTGTGTTGCAGGGCAGGAAGTACGACCCCCAGGGCGGCTTCGTGCGCCGTTGGGTGCCCGAGTTGGCCCGCCTGCCCGACAAGTTCATCCACCAGCCGTGGGAGATGCCCCTTCATGTTCAGCGGGAAGTTGGTTGCATCGTCGGGAAGGACTACCCCGCGCCTATCGTGGATCATGCATGGGCACGGGAGCGGGCGTTGGCGACCTATGCACGGGCCAGGGAGGGACATAGATGACTCACAGCTACCGCTCGGCATCTCTCGAAGCCTACGTCTCTGTGGACGTTGAGGCGGCAGGGCCTAACCCCAGCCAGTACTCTCTGCTATCCATCGGCGCCTGCCTGGTGTCCGATCCTCAGTGTACCTTCTACGTAGAGCTACAGCCCGTCAACGGCAACTTCACTCCAGAGGCACTGGTGGTCTCCCGCCTGTCGCTGGAGGAACTGGCCGAAGGCGGGCTGCCGCCGGCCGAGGCCCTGGCCTGCTTCGAGGCATGGCTGGCAGCCGAGGTCCCCCCTGCTCACCAACCCATCTTCGTGGCCTTTAACGCGCCTTTTGACTGGATGTTCGTCAACGACTACTTCCACCGCTTCCTGGGGCGAAACCCCTTCGGCCACGCCGCTCTTGACCTGAAGGCCTTCTACATGGGGTTGACTGGCGTTCGCTGGTCGGAGACCAGCATGCGCTACGTCGCCGCTCGCTACTTGGCCAACCGCCAGCTCACACACCACGCCCTGCGCGACGCCCAGGACCAGGCTGAGCTGTTCCAGAAGATGCTGGCTGAAGCAGCGGGTCGAGGGTAGAATGTACAGTGAAGTCCCTTCGCCCGGATGATGACTTTGGTCATAGACAGATGACCGCTCTATTGATATAATTGGGACAGGTTTCAAAGTAAACAAAACTGAAAGGCGGAGGTTATTGATGAAGAAAGATAATCTGAGACAATGGGTCAATGTGCTGGCAGTGATTGCAGTCATTGTGATTAATGGGCTGGCCAACGCCCTGCCGCTCAACGGGCAGACCACCGGCGAAATCTCTGATCGGTTCCAGGTCTACTTCGTGCCGGCTGGCTACGTGTTCGCCATCTGGGGGCTGATCTACGTGGCACTGATCGCCTTCGCCGTGTACCAGGCGCTGCCTGCCCAGCGGGACAACCCGCGCCTGCGCAGCATCGGCTATCTGTTCGCCCTGAGTTGTGCGGCCAACATCGCCTGGATCTTTCTCTGGCACTATGAGGTCTTCCCACTGACCCTGGTGGCCATGCTGTCGCTCTTGCTGCTGCTGATCGCCATCTACTTGCGCCTGGACATCGGCCGCGCTCAGGTTCCTGCAGCCGAGAAGTGGCTGGTGCACATCCCGTTCAGCATTTACCTGGGCTGGATCACGGTAGCGACCATCGCCAACGTGACCTCGCTCCTGGACTATCTGAACTGGAGCGGGTGGGGCATTAGCCCTGAGGCGTGGACGGTCATCATGCTGGTCGCCGGTGTCGGCATTGCCTCGGCGGTGAGCCTCACCCGGGGCGACGTGGCCTACATGCTGGTCATCGTGTGGGCCTTCGCGGGCATCGCCGTCAAGCACGCTGGCACGCCGGTGGTGGCGACCGCCGCCTGGGTGACGACGGCGCTGGCGGCCCTGATGGTGGTGGTGGGTTTCCTTTACAGGAAACGGCTCAAGGAAAGACTTGGGAAGGGGATGAAATGAGCCAGCGAATTGCATTGAACGTCCAAGCGCCCGGTTTTGCTCTTGAGGATTTTGATGGGCGAACGGTAAGGCTCTCGGATTACCGTGGGCAGAAACATGTGCTCTTGGTCTTTAACCGTGGCTTCACGTGACCGTTCTGCCGCCGGCACATGGCACAGTTGCGTCAAGACTATGAGAAATTCGTGGAAAAGAACGCCGAGGTGATCGTGATCGGCCCGGAAGACAAGGCGACCTATGCTGACTACTGGCAAAGGGAGAACCTGCCCTTCATCGGTTTGCCCGACCCTCAACACTCCGTGCTGAAACTGTATGGTCAGGAGGTCAACTTGTTCAAACTGGGGCGTATGCCAGCTCAGGTGATCGTGGACTGGGAGGGTATAGCTCGCTATGTTCACTATGGTCACTCGATGAGCGACATTCCGCCCAATGAAGAACTCCTGGCCCTGCTCGACGAGTTGAATCAGGAAGGGAAAGCAAAGTGATTCCCAACCAATGGTACGTCGTGATGGATCCTGAGCAAGTTAAAGACCGGCCCGTGGGCGTGACGCGCCTGGGCGAAAAGCTGGTCTTCTGGCGGGATGACACAGGCAAGGTGAGTTGCCTGCGCGACAAATGCGTTCACCGGGGCGTTCAACTCAGCAAGGGCAAGGTGACAGGCGGGTATATCCAGTGTCCGTTTCATGGCTTCGAGTACGATGCCACTGGTCGCGTCAAGCTCATCCCAGCCAACGGCAAGAATACGCCCGTGCCGGAGCGCTTCAAAGTCCACAGCTATCCCACCTACGAAAATCACGGCTTCATCTGGATCTGGTGGGGCGAGGAGCCGCCGGACGGCCTCAAGCCGCCGCGTTTCTTCGACGACCTGGACGATAGCTTCTCCTACGGCAGGGCCTATGACCCCTGGGATGCCCACTATTCCCGCGTCATCGAGAACCAGCTCGACGTGGTGCACCTACCCTTCGTGCACCACAACACCATCGGGCGCGGCGGGCGCACGCTGGTGGATGGCCCTGTGGTCCGCTGGATGGATGAGGACATGTTCTTCGTCTACGTCTTCAACCGGGTGGACGACGGCACGCCGCCGCGCAGTCCAGAGGAGTTGACGTCCTCGGAGGGCCAAGTGTACCTGGAGTTCATTTTCCCCAACCTGTGGCAGAATCACATCTCGGAACAGACGCGCGTTGTGGCCGCCTTCGTGCCGGTGGATGAAGCCCACACCATCCTCTACTTGCGCTTCTACCAGAACTTCGTGCGGCTGCCGCTACTGCGCGATCTGTTCAACTGGTTATCCATGCCGTTCAACTTGCTGATCGCTCATCAGGATCGGCGTGTGGTGGTCACGCAGCAACCCAAGCCCTCCGGGCTCAAGATCGGCGAGAAGCTGATCCAGGGCGACCGGCCCATCGTGGAGTACCGCCGGCGGCGACAAGAACTTCTGGATGAAGTCGCCCGGCCGTCCACGTCGGATTAAGCACACCTTCAGGCGACGGAGTCCCCAACTTGTTGGGGGTATGGTGCAATGAACCCGAACAAGTTCGGGACTCCGCTGCCGCGAGGTTGTTGCCCCAGGTATCAAAATCAAAGTGATGGGCTAAATAGGTGGAAAATGGATGTAAGAAGACGTCTTGCTTTGCTCTTCGCTTTTGTTTTTGTTGACGTACTCGGTTTCAGCCTGATCCTGCCGCTGTTGCCCTACTACGCCGAGACCTTTGGGGCCACACCTACCCTCGTTGGGCTGTTGCTGGGCGCCAACGCGGCAGCCCAATTCATCGGGGCGCCGATCATCGGGCGACTCTCTGACCGCTACGGGCGGCGGCCCTTGTTGATCCTCAGCATCGCTGGCACGGTGGTCAGCTTTGTGATACTTGGCCTGGCGAACTCGTTGGAGATGCTTTTCGCCAGCCGCATCCTGGACGGACTTCTGGGAGGCAACGTCTCGCTGGCCCAGGCCTACATTACCGACGTGACCGACGACAAGAACCGGGCCAGGGGACTGGGTCTCATCGGAGCCGCCTTCGGTCTGGGGTTCATCTTTGGCCCAGCGTTGGGCGGTGCGCTCAGCACCGGGGGAAACTACAGTTTGCCTGCCTTCGTGGCCGCTGGCTTGTCGGCCCTCAACTTGTTGGGCGTGCTCATCTGGCTGCCGGAGTCGCTGCCCCCAGAAAGACGCGCCCAAATGGCCAGTCACCCTCGTACCGCGTTCACAGCTCGCGCGTTGCGGGAAGCGTTGCGTCGTCCCTGCGTTGGCCCACTGTTGCAGGTGACCCTCTTCTACGGCCTGGCCTTCACCATCTTTCAGACCATCTTTACGCTCTTCGCTGAAAGACGGTTGAGCCTGGACTCGCGAGCCGTGGGCTATGTGTTCACCTACGTGGGTTTGCTTATCGTGGCTATACAGGGCGGTGGGATGGGACTCCTGACCAAACGCTTCAGCGAAAAGCATCTCATCTTCGGTGGAACGATCCTTCTGACCTTTTCGTTGTTAGCGTGGGCACTGACCCCGACGCTGTGGCTGTTGTTGCTGGTGCTGGCCCCGCTGTCCCTGGCCAGCGGCGTGCTCAGGGTTTCCATCAACAGCGCGCTGACCAAATCGGTCTATCCGGAGGAGGTGGGGGGGACATTGGGCATGTCCGCTTCACTGGAGAGTCTGACGCGGGTCGTGTCGCCCATTGTGGGTGGGTTCCTGCTTGATAATCTGGGAACGGCGGCCCCAGGCATTGCGGGTGCCCTGCTCATGAGTTTGCTGATTCCCTTCGTGTGGAGGCGGGTGCTTTTCGTGCCGGATTTGGTATGCCCTGAGCCGATATTAGAGGGATAAGGAGGATCCTATAAGACATGGACGCATTATCTTAGCCCAGGAACTTGAATGAGACCGACTATCGAGAAAGGAGGAATTGAAATGAACAATGAGCGGACTTTTACAGGGTTGCGCAGATTTAACGCAGCGATGGGTTTGCTCCACCTGGTGCAGGGGATCCTGATGATCGTTCTCAGCAACGATACCACCTATCCCATCACCACCGCCTACCTCAAGTTCGATTTCGAGAACTTCAAACTGACCTCGAATCTTCAGGAGACGGGAGAGCTGTTGTTTGGCCCGGCTGTCGCGGTGTTCCTGCTACTCTCGGCCGTGGCGCACTTCAGCCTGTCCACCTTCGGCTACAAGTGGTACGTGAGGAATCTCAAGAAGGGCATGAACCCCGCCCGCTTCTACGAGTACGCCCTCAGTTCGTCGCTGATGATCGTCTTGATAGCCATGCTGGTAGGCATGTACGACCTGCCCAGCCTGATCCTGATCTTCTCGCTGAACGCCATGATGAATCTGTTCGGCCACATGATGGAACTGCACAACCAGACAACGCCTCGCACCAACTGGACGGCCTTCATCTACGGCTGTATCGCCGGGATCGTGCCGTGGATTACGATTGTGATGTATTTGGTTGGCGCGGCCCAATCGGTGGATGCCAAGCCGCCAGCGTTCGTATACGCCATCATCGCCTCCATCTTCGTGTTCTTCAACATCTTCGCGGTCAACATGTTCTTGCAGTACAAGAAGGTTGGCCCGTGGAAGAACTACCTGTTTGGAGAGCGGATGTTCATCGTGCTGAGCCTGGTCGCCAAGACGGCCCTGGCCTGGCAGATATTCGCTGGCACCTTGGCCCCTGTTTAATCAGAGGATTGTATGAGCCGCTTGAGGCCTGACAAATTGCACGTCCGGTTTGCTGCCGGGGCAAGCCCAGACGGGCCGAGCACTCCCCGCCACTACACCCTGACCCACTCCGACGCGACGGGGGACCTGTATCTCACCATCGGGCCGGACTACGACCGCCGGCAGATCTCAGGGTGGTATACCCGCTTAATGCGAGACGAGGTGCTGGCCGAGTGGCGGCAAGAGAAGGATGGCCCAGCCCTCCACGTTCACTGTCACGTGAGCGGTGGGTTGGTGATCGGCTCGGCTGGCTGGCGATATGCCATCTTCCAAAGAGAGTTGCCGCTGGTGTTGGAGGCCTTTCGCTTTGGCGACCGGCGGCTCTTTGAGATCGAGCCTGGGCTGGATCGGGCGCCCATTTGGGTGCATTTCCACGCCGCACAGCTTGGCTACAATAAGACCGAGTCGTGGGGCGTTCCCGCCGATTACCCTGAGAGGGGAGAGGCGTGAGGCATTGGATGTTTGTTTGCCTTATCGTGGTCGTGGTGTTGCTGGTCATTCTGTTGGTCGGCCCCTTGGTGATCCCCTTGCCTCCGCTGGAGGGCGCTGTGCCGCCGCAGAAGTTGGCCGATCCCGACAGCCGTTTCGTTGACATAAACGGCCTACAAGTGCACTACAAGATGGCGGGCCAGGGTGAGCCTACGGCGGAAAACCTCGCGTTGGTGCTGCTGCACGGCTTCGCTGCCAGCGTCTTCTCCTGGCGCGAAGTCATGGATCCGCTGTCCGAAATCGGCACGGTGATGGCCTTCGACCGGCCCGCCTTCGGCCTGACCGAGCGCCCCCTGCCGGGCGAGTGGGTGGGTGAGAGCCCCTACGGTGCCGAGGCACAGATAGAGTTGACCGTTGGCTTGCTGGACGAGCTGGGGTTGGATCGGGCGATTCTGGTGGGCAACTCCGCTGGAGGCACCATCGCTATGCTCACGGCCTTGACCTATCCAGAGCGGGTGCAGGCTTTGGTGCTGGCGGATCCCGCCGTCTATGCCCACGGTGGCTGGATGGGCCTCGCCCGTTTCTTCGCCAACACGCCGCAGACGCAACGAATTGGGCCGCTGTTAGTTCGGAGGATCCGCGCCTGGGGGATGGACTTCGCTCGCTCTGCCTGGCACGATCCGTCGAAGATCACAGCCGAGGTTTGGGAGGGATACCTGAAGCCGCTACGGGCGGAGAACTGGGATCGGGGCCTATGGGAGTGGGTTCGCGCCAGCCAGTCCCACGATTTGGCGGAGCGGCTGGCTGAGATTCGGATGCCCTGCCTGGTCATCACCGGCGACGATGACCGCATCGTGCCGGCGGAGCAGAGCGTCCGTCTGGCCGGTGAGCTGCCTGACGCCGAATTGGTGGTCATCCCAGACTGCGGCCACATTCCCCACGAGGAGTGCCCGGAGGCGTTTTTGCAGGCAGTGGCCGATTTCTTGGACAAGCTGCCAACTGCTCACCCTCCCGCAGGTTTGGTCGGTGGTATCGGGCAAAACGTTAACTTCGGGCAAATATCCGGGCACCCTGTCCGATAAAGGCAACCTGCGGGAGGGTAGGCTGAGTAGTCAACTCGAAGGAGGAAGATGATGCAACTTCAAGACGTACTGGCTGTTGTGCTCGGCGGCGGGCGGGGAGCCCGCCTGTATCCGCTGACCAAGATGCGAGCCAAACCGGCAGTACCCATCGCCGGCAAATACCGTCTGATTGACGTCCCTATCAGCAATTGTATCAACTCTGGCATCACCCGCATCTTCGTCCTCACCCAGTTCCTTTCGGCTTCCCTCCATCGCCACGTCTATCAGACCTACAAGTTCGATGCCTTCTCCGGAGGCTTCGTCGAGATTCTGGCCGCCGAGCAGACGTTGACCCGAGCCGACTGGTACCAGGGGACGGCGGACGCGGTTCGCCAACAGGTGCACCGCTTCCTGAGCCGAGAGCCGGAGGACGTGCTGATCCTTGCTGGCGACCACCTCTACCGCATGGACTATGGCCAGTTCGTCCGTTTTCATCGGGAGAGCCGGGCCGACGTCACCGTCGCTGTCCTTCCTGTCTCGGCGGCGGATGCGCCCCGCTACGGCATCCTCCAGACCAGTGATGAAGGGCGCATTGTCGCCTTCCGGGAGAAGCCTCAGGGGGCAGAGGAACTGGCGGGGCTGGAAAGCCGCCACGGAGACGAACGACCCTACCTGGCCTCAATGGGCATCTACGTCTTCAGGATGGACGTGCTGGTTCGCCTGCTGCAAGAGAGCAGCGGCGACGATTTCGGCAAGCACGTCATCCCGGCGGCCATTGAGTCGGTGCGTGTTTACGCCTTCCCCTTCGATGGCTACTGGGAGGACATTGGCACCATCTCCGCTTTCTACGAGGCCAACCTGGCCCTGACTCGGCAAGACCCGCCCTTTGACTTCTACGATCCCCATCGGCGCATCTACACCCGTCCCCGCTTCCTGCCCCCCTCGCGGATAGATGGCTGCCGGATGGAACGGGTGGTGGTAGCGGAGGGCTGCTGGCTATACGATTCGGACATTGAGGAATGTATCATTGGCCTGCGCAGCGTGGTGCGACCAGGGGCACAGTTGCGTCAGGTGGTGATGATGGGGGCCGACTTTTACGAGGACGACGACGAAAGGACGGAAAACCGCCGCCTGGGGCGGCCTCACGTGGGCGTTGGGCAGGGTGCTCACATCGAACGGGCGATCATTGACAAGAACGCCCGCATTGGGCAGGGGGTCGTCATCCGATCCCACGAGGGAGAGCCGGACCGCGAAGAGGAGCACTACGCCATCCGAGATGGCATCGTGGTCATCCCCAAGAACGCCGTCATACCGGAGGGGATGACCCTTTGAAAGAAAGATGAAACGAAAGGAGTCCAGACCAATGAAGAAAGCGATTCTACTACTCACACTTTTTGCCATGCTGGTGACAGGGAGCGTCGTCACCGCAGCACCACCGAGCCAGGTGCCCGACGGGGAGACGTACATCGTGCAAGCGGGCGACTGGCTCCTGAAGATCGCCGAGAAGTTCTACGGCGATGCGGCCGCCTACCGCATCATCGTGGAGGCCACCAATGCCAAAGCCGCTGAAGACGCCAGCTTTGTCGTGATTGACGACCCTAGCCTGATCAGGGTGGGACAGAAGCTGTGGATCCCATCTCCCGAAGTGGCGACCGAGGTCGTTGCCTACGTGCCACCTGTGCCCTCCGAAACCCATGATGGATACTGCTGGACCAACTTCTTGAACTCGCCCTACTCGTGGAGCTGTATGGTTGACAGCCAGATTTTCGAGCCTTGCCTCACCGCGACGAACGGTGAAACCATCGTCTGCAACATTGATCCACTGGACGAGGGCAAGCATTTCGGCCTGAACCTGACTGAACCGCTCCCTGAGCCGCAAGAAGCTCAACCAGATGCTCCGATATCGGGGATGACCTGGTTGCTGGAATTGGGCGATGGCGTCGTTTGCGGCCTGTTCAGTGGTGCATCCATTGGGTTCGATGAGAAGCGCGTGAACTACGGCTGCACCGACGGCACGGACATTCTGGGTGACCCGCAGCCCGGCACTGTCTGGACCGTCGAACAAATCGTGGTGGGTCATGACGAGGACGGTTTCTTCATCGAAGAGTCGGAAATCGTGCCGGTGATCAGAGCCTGGCAGCCAGGTAATCCCACCACCGACGGAAAAGGACTGACCCTGGAGGCCCTGCAAAACGCTGTGTATCAGGGCATCTACGACGAACCCGTACAACTGACCGATGGGCAGTACGAAGGCGAGCCCTTCGTTCCAGGTGGCGCGTCACGGCCAACGGTCACACTGCACCCAGAGGTCTACGCCTTCGGCGATCTCAACGGCGATGGGGTGGACGATGCGGCGGTGATTCTGATCGAGAGCTCCGGTGGCAGTGGCAGCTTCCTCTATCTGGCGGCCGTCGTCAATGAAAGTGGGGCACCGGTGAACGTCGCTACCCAGTTCGTGGGGGATCGCGAGCAGGTACAGGCGATCAGCGTTGAGGCTGGTGAGATCACTCTCGAAATGGTCGCCCACGGCCCGGATGATCCCATGTGCTGCCCGACCCAGGAAGTGACGAAGGTGTACCAGTTGCAGGATGACCAACTGGTTGAGGTGCTCGTGGGTCTGGAAGGCACAACGTGGGTACTGGTCTCTTATGGCGATCCAAGCGATCCTCAGGCTGTTCTGGAAGGCACTGAGATCACGGTCGTATTCGACAGTGCTGAAGGTAGAGTCAGCGGCTCTGCGGGCTGCAACAGCTACTTCGGGTCGTATGAGGTTGACGAGGGCACAATCACCTTTGGCCTGCTGGGCGCTACCCTGATGGCGTGCCTTGAGCCAGAAGGGGTCATGGAGCAGGAAGCGGCCTATTTTGCGGCGCTGGACTCGGTTGTTACCTATCACATTCAGGGTGACAAGCTGGAGATGGGGGATACAGACGGCGCGCTGGTGCTGCAATTCACCGCTGTAAGCGAAGCGGCGCCGACCGAGGTGGTTGATGGGGAAGCGTACGTCGTGCAACCAGGCGACTGGCTCACGAAGATCGCCAGGAACTTTTACGGTGATGCCGATGCCTACCGTGTCATCGTGGAGGCCACCAACGCCAAAGCCGCTGATGATGCGAGCTTCGCCATCATTGACAACCCCAGCCTGATCAGAGTGGGGCAGAAGCTATGGATCCCTGCCCAGCCGGGTAGTCTGACCCTGGAGGCCCTGCGAAACGCTGTGTATCAGGGCATCTACGATGAGCCTGTGCAACTGACCGATGGGAAGTATGAAGGCGAGTCCTTCGTTCCAGGTGGCGCGTCACGGCCAACAGTCACGCTGTATCCTGAGGTCTACGCCTTCGGCGATCTCAACGGCGATGGGGTAGATGATGCGGCAGTGATTCTGATCGAGAGCTCCGGTGGCAGTGGCAGCTTCCTCTATCTGGCGGCCGTCCTCAATGAGGGGGGGACACCCGTGAACATCGCTACCCAGTTCGTGGGGGATCGCGAGCAGGTACAGGCGATCAGCATTGAGGCTGGCGAGGTCACCCTCGAAATGGTCGCCCACGGCCCCGGTGATCCCATGTGCTGTCCGACCCAGGAAGTCACGAAGAGATATCGGTTGCAGGGCGATCAACTGGTTGAGCTGTGAGATAAGGTAAGGTGCAACGCACTTTGAGAAGTGCGTTGCACCTGGCCATATTCTGTTTGAGAAGTGGAACATAGACACGGAGGACTGGCGACAGCTAGGCGCGGAGGCCATTGCGTCGACGGTGGTGGACCAGGCATATCCGGGCGCTATTGTGCTATTCCACGATGGTGGTGGCGATCAGTCCCAGACGGTGGAGGCGTTGGAAACAATCCTCGAGACCCTGAGCAATGAGGGGTACGTTTTCGAGGTGGTGGTGTGCCCGTAGGGGAGAAACAGGCAAAGCGCTTGAAAGTGATTTTCGTCATATACAGACGGTTGCTCTGGTGATATAATGAGGGCAACCGTTTTTAGGTGAGTGAAGGTCTGCCAAAAAATAAAGAGAAAAGGAGATAAGCAGCGATGTTAAACAAGCCCATGCAGGACGCAATGAACGAGCAGATCAAGAACGAGCTCTACTCTGCCTACATCTACCTCTCAATGTCAGCCTACTTCGAGGACACCAGTCTCCCCGGCTTTGCCCACTGGATGCGAGTGCAGGCGCAGGAGGAGCAGGAGCACGCGATGAAGTTCTACCACTTCATCAACGAGCGGGGTGGCCGTGTTGTCCTTCAGGCCATTGATCAGCCGCCTATGGAATTTGAGTCACCCCTCGATGTGTTCGAGCGCACCCTCGAACATGAGCAGAGAGTGACGGGTTTGATTCATCAACTGTACGCCCTCGGCGTTCAGGAGCAGGACTACGCCAGCCAGATCTTTCTGCAGTGGTTCGTGACAGAGCAGGTCGAGGAAGAGGCCAACGCTACTCAGATCGTAGAGACGCTGAAGCTCATCGGCGATAAGCGCCATGCTCTCCTCATGCTGGATCGAGAGCTGGGCAGCCGGGGAGCTGACTAGACGAGCCACCGGCTGAGAAATGCGTCGGAGTGCGGACGTGGGTCTGCCCGATGCCTGAATGACTTTTGTCATAGACAGTCGGCTGCCCTGGGGATATGATAAGGGCAGCCATTTTTTTGAGAACATGGATGGACAGGATTTACGGCTTATCCTACCAGTCCGTTAAATCCCGCCAGTCCGTTGTTCCTCTCTTTGGAAAAGGAGGTAACCAAATGACAAAACAGGTCACTTTGCCAGTCCAGGGCATGACCTGCGCCTCGTGCGTGGTGCACGTGGAGGGGGCTCTGAAAGGCGTTGAGGGGGTGAGCGCAGCTAACGTCAACCTGGCCACCGAAACGGCCAGCGTGGAGTTCACTCCTGAGGGGGCGGAGGTGAGCCAGTTGATTTCGGCCGTGCGTGACGTTGGCTACGATGTGGCTACTGAAAAGGTGTCCCTGCCCATCGGCGGGATGACCTGCGCCAGTTGCGTGGCTCACGTCGAAGGGGCATTGGCCGACATTCCTGGCGTGGTGAGCGCCAACGTCAACCTGGCCACCGAAAAGGCTGCAGTAGAATACATCCCCACCATGACCGGGCTGCCCGATTTCCGCCGTGCCGTGGCCGAGGTGGGCTACGAGGTATTGCCTACTGCGGAGGAGAAAGCAGAAGAGGAACTCTCCCGCGAGGTACGCAAGATGCAGGACGCACGACGCAGGATGCTGCTGGCCTGGGCCTTCACCATCCCCATCATCCTGTGGATGCTGCCGGAGATGCTGGCCGGCCTGGCCTGGCCCAACGAGACGATTTTCAAGCTGGGGATGCTGCTGCTGGCCACGCCGGTGCTCTTCTGGGTCGGGCAGCACACCTACGTGGCGGCCTGGCGCTCGACGACGCACGGCGCGCCCAACATGGACGCCCTGATCGCTATGGGCACTGGGGCCTCTTTTCTCACTGGCATCGCCACGTTCTTCGCCCCCATCCCCACCTACGCCGGGGTGTCAGCCATGATCATGGCCTTCCACCTGACCGGCCGCTACGTGGAGGCCAGCGCCAAGGGGCGAGCATCGCAGGCCATCCGCAAGCTGCTGGAGCTGGGGGCCAAGACCGCCCGCATCCTCGTAGATGGCGACGAGAGAGAGGTTCACATTGACGAAGTGCAGCCGGGCGACGTGATGCTCGTCCGGCCCGGTGAGCAGATTCCCACCGACGGGATCGTGGTGCGTGGCGAGAGCGCGGTGGACGAGTCCATGGCCACCGGCGAATCCATGCCCGTCAACAAGCGCGCGGGCGACGAGGTGATCGGGGCTACGGTCAACCAGGACGGGCTGCTCAAAGTACGGGCCACCCGGGTGGGCAAGGACACCTTCCTGGCTCAGGTGGTGCGCCTGGTCGAGCAGGCTCAAGGCACCAAAGTGCCCATCCAGGCCTTCGCCGACCGGGTGACGGCCGTCTTCGTGCCCATCGTCCTGGCCGTGGCCCTGCTCACTTTTCTGGCCTGGCTGCTGTTCCCCGATACGCTGAGGCCCATCGCTGTGTGGGCCAGCCGTTTCCTGCCCTGGGTGGACCCCAACCTGAATACGTTCACCCTGGCCTTGATCACCGCCGTCTCCGTGCTGGTCATCGCCTGCCCCTGCGCCCTGGGGCTGGCTACGCCCACGGCGTTGATGGTCGGCAGCGGCATCGGAGCCGAGAATGGCATCCTCATCCGCTCCGGCGAAGCAATCCAGGCCATGCGCGACGTGCGGGTGGTGGTGTTCGACAAGACGGGGACGCTCACCAAAGGGCAACCTGAGGTGACGGACCAAATATCCAATGCCCAATATCAAATGTCAAGCGTGAAACGTGAAACGTCAAACGTGAAACGTCAATCTGTCGCTGAGGAATTGCTCTACTGGGCAGCGTCGGTGGAGGTGGGGAGCGAGCATCCGCTGGGTAGAGCGGTGGTGCGTAAGGCCGAGGAGCAAGGGATTGCGCTGGGAGACCTGACCGAGTTCGAGACACTGCGTGGCAAGGGCGTGCGAGGCATCGTGGATGGGAAGAGGGTGTTGGTGGGCAGCCGGGCGCTGATGGAGGAAAACGGTGTAGAGGTGACGTCGATGGAAGACGAGATGCGTCGCCTGGAGGACGAAGGGAAGACGGCCATGTTGGTCACTGTGTACGAGGATGGAGTCCCGAACTTGTTCGGGGTCCTGGCCGTGGCCGACACCCTCAAAGACGACGCCGTGGCCGCCGTCCGCGAACTGAAGGCGCTGGGCTTGCGCACAGTGATGATCACCGGCGACAACCAGCGCACGGCACAAGCTATTGCCCGTCAAGTAGGCATTGACCACGTACTGGCCGAGGTGCTGCCGGAGGACAAGCTGGTCGAGGTCAAACGATTGCAGGCGGAAACCGATGGATTGGTGGCTATGGTCGGCGACGGCATCAACGACGCGCCGGCCCTGACCCAGGCTGATGTGGGCATCGCCATCGGCACCGGCACGGACATCGCCATTGAGGCCGCCGACGTCACCCTGGTGCGCGGCGATCTCTCCGGCGTGGTCAGTGCCGTCAAGCTCTCCCGGGCCACCTTCAACAAAGTGATACAAGGGCTATTCTGGGCCTTCTTCTACAACGTGGTCATGATCCCCCTGGCCATCCTGGGGATGATGCACCCCGTGCTGGCCGAGATCGCCATGGCCACCAGTTCGATCACCGTGGTCACCAACGCCAATTTGCTGCGACGAGTGAACATCCGTCCTGTAGGGCAAAATGCCATTTTGCCCACTATGTGAAAAGGATACCCATGCCAACCAAGACATTCACCGTAGAGGGGTTAACCTGTGTAGATTGTGCGGAAAGAGTCCAGGCGGCCGTAAGCCAGGTGGAAGGCGTAAACGATTGCCAGGTTGATCACGCGGCTGGCACACTGACAGTTTCATCAGCGACGCCAGGTCTAGCCACGAACCAGATTGCCAAAGCGGTGAGCTCAGCAGGCTACAGGTTGGTCACTGACCGCCGCCGGGAAGGGAATCCTATTTTGGGCTTCGTGCGCTTCATCTTGTCGAAGCGGGAGACAGCGATGACGGCTGTGGCCGGGCTGATGACGTTGCTGGGACTGACCTTTGCGGTGGCTGGCGCGCCGCCCTGGAGCCGGACGATCCTTTTCGCAGCGGCCATTCTCGTAGGTGGGATCCCAGTAGCGCACCACGCCTGGCAAGAAATGTGGCTGGCTCGAAGTCTGGGCATCAACGCGCTGATGGTGATCGCCGTCGTTGGCGCGGCCTTCATTGGGGAATGGGCAGAGGCGGCCATTGTGGTGGTGCTTTTCTCGTTGGGCGAGGCGCTGGAGGGATACGCCGCGGAGCAGGCGCGCGGTGCTCTGGATGGTCTGCTCGACCTGGCCCCGCCGGTGGCTCTGAAGCTCCTGCCCGCTGGTGACACTCAAGAGGTCGCAGTGGAGCAACTGGCCATAGGGGACCGGGTGCTTATCCGGCCGGGCGACCGGGTTAGCGTCGATGGCCTGGTGCTGGCCGGACGGAGCACAGTGGATCAATCGCCGATCACCGGTGAAAGCGTGCCGGTGGAAAAAGCGCCGGGCGATGAAATCTTTGCCGGGTCCATCAACGGGGAGAGCGCCCTGGAGGTGGAGGTGACCCGCCTGGCGGCCGACAACACCCTCAGCCGCATGGTGGCGCTGGTGCGAGAGGCGCAGTCACGGCAAGCACCGGTGCAGCGCTTCATTGACCGCTTTGCGCGGGTCTACACGCCAGCGGTGGCAGGAGTGGCCGCACTGGTGGCCATCGTCCCGCCGCTGGTTTTCGGGCAACCCTTCTGGGGAAGCTACGGCTGGCTGATGCGGGCGCTACAGATGCTGGTGATTGCCTGCCCTTGCGCTCTGGTGATCAGCACGCCGGTCAGCCTGGTGAGCGCCATGACCAATGCCGCGTCGCGCGGGGTGCTGATCAAAGGCGGGCGCTACCTGGAGGCATTGAGCCGAGTCAGAGTCTTTGCCCTCGACAAGACCGGCACTCTGACCGAGGGTCGCCCTGTCGTAACGGAGATTGTGGAGATTTGTACCTGCGGGGAGTGCCCAGAGGATTGTGGTCTGCAACATGCGGCCTCGCTGGAGGCGCAGTCATCTCACCCACTGGCTCGGGCGCTGCTGGCAGAGGCTGCTGCGAGGGGAGTGACCGTGCCCGGCGCCCAGAGCGTCACCGTGCTGAGCGGGCGGGGGATGGAGGGCATTGTGAACGACAAACAGGTCACGGTCGCCAGCCATGCCCATTTTGACGAGTATATCCCCCACCAGGCATCGGTGTGCCAATTGGCCGACGAGCTGGCTGCCCAGGGCAAGACGGTGATTCTGGTACGGCACGACGACGAGGTGTGCGCCCTGTTTGGCGTGGCCGATGTGCCTCGCACCAACGCGCGCCAGGCGGTGGCCGATCTGAAAGCCCGCGATGGCGTCCGCATCGTGATGCTGACCGGTGACAATCCAATTGTGGCGACAGAGATCGGCCGTCAGGTCGGGGTGGACGAAGTGCGCGCCGGGCTTCTGCCGGAGGAAAAGGTGTCGGCTGTCGCTGCGCTGGCAGAGGAATATCAGACGGTGGCCATGGTCGGCGACGGCGTGAACGATGCCCCGGCGCTGGCCCAGGCGGACGTGGGTATCGCCATGGGGGGTGCGGGCTCGGCCCAGGCGATGGAGACAGCCGACGTGGTGCTGATGGGCGACGACCTGGCCCAACTGCCCTTTATCGTGGGGCTCAGCCGCAGGACGAGAGGGATTGTGACAGCCAACATCACCTTTGCCCTGGCAGTCAAGGCGGTCATCTTCGCTCTGGCGACGGCGGGCCTGGCCACGTTGTGGATGGCGGTGGCAGCCGACGTCGGGGCATCGCTGGCGGTGATCCTGAACGGCATGCGATTGCGTCGGATGAAGGCTTGAGTTATATTTGAAATGAAGAAGGAGGTGAGCAAAATGGCAATAGACCCAGTCTGCAAGATGGAAGTGGATCCCAAGAAAGCCCCAGGCAAGAGCGAGTACAAGGGCAAGACCTACTATTTCTGTGCCCCAGGCTGCAAGGTGGCCTTTGACAAGGATCCGGAGAAGTACCTCAAGGGAGAGTAGCTGTTCACCCTCCCGCAGGTTTAGCCAGTAATATCAGGGAAAACGCTAACTCTGGGCAGATGTTCAGACACCTGCCCTTTCCCCACAAGCAACCTGCGGGAGGGTAGACTGAGTAGATCCAAGATTCTCAGAAGAGGCGGCTCCCATGCCTGTCCTGAGCGTAGCCGAAGGGCTGCCGGTTCGCGGGCGTGGGAGCCCGCTCTGCTCAGAACATGGATCTACTGAGACTGAGTAAGGACTTCAGCTTTATCAACATACACGCCCCCTACAACGAGATCGAGAAGTACGTCAATCATCTTCCTCAGGACAGGGATGCCAAGATTGTGCTGTACTGTCGCAGTGGGCCTCTGAGTGCTGCCGCTAGCAAAACGCTGGTTGAGATGGGGTACACGAAGGTGATAGATGTGGAGGGCGGGATGAAGGCATGGCAGGCAGCCGGATATGAGCTGCTATACCGGTCGAAGTGAGGAGGTATCCGATGAGTGAGAAGAGATATGGCATAACTACCTGGCTTGACTTGCCGTATGAGGAAGCCGTGGAGAAGACGAAGGCGGCCTTGCAAGAGGAGGGTTTCGGCGTCTTGACCGAGATTGATGTCAAGGCCACATTCAAGAAGAAGCTGGATGCGGACTTCCGAAAGTACGTTATCCTGGGGGCTTGCAATCCTCCGCTGGCCCACCGCGCGCTCCAGGCGGAGCTGGAAGTTGGATTGCTGCTGCCGTGCAACGTCATCGTCTACGAAGAGGATGGCGGGACGGTCGTCTCGGCCATTGATCCCCTGGCGGCGATGAGCATCGCGGAGAGTCCGGCGCTGGAGGAAGTGGTCACGACGGTCAACGCCAAGCTGAACCGTGTAATCGAAGCACTTGGGTGATTTGCACCAGAGGTACTGATGTCAAGAAGTGTCAGTAGGGCAGGAAGGCCGTCACCTTTGCGCCCTTTCCGGGACTGGATTCGATGGAAAGGTGGCCGCCGAACATCAAAGCCCGCTCTCGCATGCCCATCAAACCAAAATGCCCGTCTCGTGCCAACTCCCAGGGTCGCTCCGGCGCCGTGAATCCCACGCCGTCGTCCTCAACGTAGATGGTCAACCCCTCATCGGCAAAGCGGACCTCCAGGCGCACGTGCGAGGCCTGGGCATGTCTGGCCACGTTGTTCAGTGCTTCCTGAGCGATGCGGAAGGCCGTCAGCTCCAGATCGAGAGGCAAGCGTTGTATGTCGCCAGTTGCTTCAAACGTGGCCCGCAAGTCACCCCGTTGATCCAGCTCCCTCACCAGCGTTTCCAGGGCCGGCAGGAATCCGAGGTCTTCCAAATAGGTGGGCCGCAGATCACGGGTGAAGCGGCGGATGTCCTGCAGGATACCGGTGGTCATCTCCTTCAACTCGGCCAGACGGGAGCTAGCCAAGGCGGGGTCCCCAGTCAGTGCCTTCTGAGCCATCTCAATCCGCTGTGCCAGACCAATGAGACCCTGGGTGGTGTCATCGTGCAACTCGCGGGCCAGACGGTGTCGTTCCTCCTCCTGCCCACGGGTGAGGAAGGCCAGGTAGTCTCTGATGCTGGTTTGATATTCCTGCAACTGGTCAGCCATCTGATCGAGGGCGAGGCGTAGATCCTCGATCTCCCCTACTCCCCCCACCGGCGTCTCGGTGGCGCTGAAATCGCCCCAGGCCAGGCGGAGGGCTTGCTGGCCCAGGGCCTGCAGCGGGCGGATGATGTAGCGAAGGCCGAAAGCCGTGGCTAACAGGGACATCAAGGTAGCCGCTACAATGATGACGGGGGTGAGCTGCGAGTAACGCAGGATAGGGGCTAGGACATCTTCCCAGGGTTCCTGGACGATGACTTGCCAACCCGTTTGCGGTACAGCAGCGTAAGCGATGGCCACCTCCTGGTCGTCGCGGCCTGGGTGGAATATCGAGCCGGTGTCAAGCCCCAGTTGAGATGGGTCCGGATGATAGATGATGCGCCCCTCGCCGTCCGTCAGATAGATCGCTCCTCGCTTGCCCACCTGCACCTGGGCCAAGATCCTCTCCAATCTCAGCTCGTCCACGCCTACCGCGCCGGCCAACACCCCGGTCGCCTGATCGTAGGTCACCGGCACACCTAGCAGAAACGACTCCTTGCCTCCGATTTCGGCAACGGGCGAGAAGGCCGGCTGCCCCGAAACTGCAACCTGCCTGGCCAATTCCTGAAGAAAGCGATCCCCCTGCCAGTCCATTACCCATTCATTGGCGGCCAGCACGTTGCCCTGGGCGTCGAGCAGGGCGATGCGGCCTTGGAACATCCTGTAGGCTGCGGTGTCTTCGGCCAAAACGTCTTGCAGGGCTGGTACCTCGAGGTGTCGAAAAGCCTCCTGAGCGGCGAGTTCCTGCAGAGCAATCAGGTGTCCGCTCAGTTCCTCGCTGACCAGGCCGGCATAGGCCAGGGCCAGGTTTCTGTCACGCTCCTCCACCAGGGTGCGCATGGACTGCTGGTGACTGTAGATGCCGGTGAAGGAGATACCGATCAGCAGCAGGGTCAAGGGCAGGATGGTCCATAGAATGATCTGAGCCTGCAAACCGCGCAATTTGCTCCACATCTAGTCCCTCACTTCCTCCAGCACGATCCACCCTTGCTGTACGGCCAGGAGCACAGCCTCGGTGCGCGTGTCCACATCCAGCTTGCCGAAGATGTTGGCCAGGTGACCTTGCACCGTGCGGTGACTGATGCTCAGTTCTCGCCCAATGGCTTTGTTGGTCAGGCCCTTGGCTACCAGGCGCAGTACTTCCAGCTCTCGGTCCGTGAGCGTTTCTATCATTGCCTGGGCGCCGGCGGGACGCCCCGTAGTCAACTGGGTCACCACCTTCTGGGTCACCGCCGGGTCCAGAACCGATTCCCCTCGATGCACACCCCGAACAGCCTCCACTAACTCGCTGGACTCGGCTGTCTTGAGGACATACCCGTTAGCTCCGGCTTTCAGCAGGGCAAAGATGTAGGGATCATCATCGTAGGCCGTGAGCACCAGCACCTTGACCTCTGAATACCGGGCCTTGATGCGACGGGTAGCCTCAATGCCCGTAAGAATGGGCATTCGAATGTCCAACACTGCCACGTCTGGCCGCAGTTCAGCCACCTGCTTGATGGCTTCTTGCCCGTTGGTCGCTTCGCCCACGACCTGGATGTCTCCCTCCTCTTCGAGGAACTGTCTGATGCCCTTGCGCACCACAGCGTGATCGTCCGCCAGAACCACCTTGATCTTTTCTCTCACCACCATTTCACCCTCCCGGGTTGAGTATACCACATTTGGGCCTCGGCCGCAAAAGGTACTTGTATGAATAGGGCAATTCTCTGACCGAGGCGCAGCGGGCTCTGTCAGAGACCTTCGCCCATCGAGAGAGAATAGGCCATTTTGCCTATCGTCCAACAGGCCGAAAAGCTCTGGTGAGAATGGGAAAAAGATGGTATCATAGAAACAGAACTTTGAAGGAGGTGAGAGTCATGATGTTTGGTGGTGGAGTGTTGTTGATGTGGTTGCTGCCTCTGCTGGCGATCGGTTTGATCGTTGTCATCGCAGTGGCAGTGGCCGGCGGCGGGCTGGGGATATTCCGCCAGATCGGGGGGACAGTCAACGGGCCGGCAGGGCAGGGTTCAGCCTTCAGCACTAAGGTCTGTCCAACCTGCCAGCGGCCCCTGCAAGCTGACTGGCGGGTGTGCCCTTACGACGGCACTGAAGTTCGATAGAAAGAAACGCAAAAACCAAAAACAATCTTTGAAGGAGGAAATCTCGACAATGCAAACGACAAATAAGATCTGGAAACGAATCGCATTAGTACTGGCTCTGACCGTGGTGGGCGCATTGGGAATCGGTGGCTGGTTGGCCACTCGTGCCTATGCTCATTGGCCGGGGGGAGGCTATGGAGGCTACGGCATGATGGGCAGTTGGGGTTACGGAGGCTACCAGAGCTGTGGAGGCTATGGCATGATGGGTCCTTGGGGCGGTGCTTATCCTGAAGGCACGCAGACCCTGACCATGGATCAGGCCAGGACAGCCGTGGAGCAATCCCTGGCAGGCTGGAATAACGACGATCTGGAAGTGGCCGAAGTGATGGAGTTCAGCAATCACTTTTACGCCATCGTCCACGAGGAAAGCACCGGCATCGGCGCCTTCGAGGTGCTGGTGGACAAGGTGACCGGCACGCTGTACCCCGAGCCAGGTCCCAACATGATGTGGAACCTGAAATACGGCATGATGAGCGGCTATGGCATGGGGATGATGGGAGGTGGCTATGGCTACGGTGGCATGATGGGTAGTGGGCAAGGCTATGGGGGCACGAGGGACGGCATGCATGACCCTGACCCCTCGCCGACCATGCCCATTGACGAAGCCCAGGCCATTGAGTTGGCCCAAGAGTACCTGGATGCAGTGCGGCCCGTCACCACGGCCGACGAAGATGTCGACGCCTTCTACGGGTACTACACCCTGCACGTCCTGACCGACGGCGAGGTGAGCGGTATGCTCAGCGTCAATGGCTACACCGGCCAGGTATGGTATCACACCTGGCACGGAGCCTTCGTGGATATGACTGAGCATGACTGAGACTTGATGGTCCAGACTTCCGAGGTCTTGTGGAGCAGCTTCGGGCGAGAAATTGCCCGCAGGAGCAACACGGTCTTGCCACTGAAAAGCCATCCTTTGACCTCGGGAAACCGTACCATCAGGGGCACTGAGCCGTTCTCCTTCCTGCTGGGAAGGGTTCCCCACTGGCTATCTATGGGCGGGGAACCCTTTCTCATGTCCGCCAAATGGCGTGGCTGGAAACGGGTCAAATCCATCTTGTCATAAGGCGGTCGCTATGGTATAATGTGTTAAGGTTATGTGATCGGCTTGAACGTTCAGGCCGGTCGCGGAAAGGAGGTAGTGTACGATGGAACAAAGCGTGACATTAGCACTCAAGGAGTACATAGGCCCTGACTGCCCCTGCCGTCTGGAAGACCGCATTCAGGCGCTCCGCGGCGTGCACGAGGCCTACATCAACCCGGTGGCCGACACAATCCGCCTGGTCTACAATTCCGACGTGGTGAGCCTGGAGCACCTCAAGCATACGCTGGCTCAACTGGGCTGCGCCTGCGAAGGCGAGGAACAGCGGACGGCTCACGCTCATATCGAGCACGAGCACCACAAAGCGGAGGGCCACGACCACCACGCCATGATGGAGCAGGACTTCCGACGCCGCTTCTGGGTGGTGCTGGCCCTCACCATCCCGGTACTGCTGCTCTCGCCCACCATCCAGCAGTGGTTCGGTTTCTCGCTGACCTTTCCAGGCTATCGCTACCTGCTGTTCGCCATGGCCACGGTCATCACCTTCTACGGCACCTGGCCCTTCTACAAGAACGCCCGCAAGGCGCTGCGGAGCGGCGTGCTGGACATGAGCGTGCTGGTGAGCATCGCTGTCTCAGCGGGCTATCTGTTCAGCGTTGGCGCCACCTTCTTCTTCACGGCAGTGGACTTCTACTGGGAGATCAGCACCCTGGTGGCGGTGCTGCTGCTGGGCCACTGGCTGGAGATGCGGGCCGTGCGCGGCACCGCTGGCGCGCTCAAAGAGCTGACCAAGCTCATCCCACCCATGGCCAACCGTGTCGCTGAAGATGGCAGCGTCGAGGAGGTGCCCACGTCGGAGGTGCGGAAGGGCGACTTGCTGTTAGTGCGTCCCGGCGACAAGGTGCCCATGGATGGCCGCGTGGTCGAGGGACAGAGCAGCGTCAATGAGGCCATGATCACCGGCGAATCGAAGCCGGTGGGCAAAGTTGTCGGCGATGAGGTCATTGGCGGCACGCTCAATGGTGAAGGCGCGCTCCGCATCCGCGTGGAGAAGACTGGCGAGGAAACGGCCCTGGCCCAGATCATCAACCTGGTCAAAGAGGCGCAGGCCTCCAAGCCGCCCGTGCAGCGGCTGGCCGACCGCGCTGCCCACTGGCTGACCATCGTCGCCGTGGTGGTGGCGTTGATCACTTTTCTGTTTTGGTTCTTCATCAGCGCACAATCGGCGGTCTTCGCCCTCACCCTGGCGGTGACTGTGCTGGTCATCGCCTGTCCCCACGCCCTGGGATTGGCCATTCCGGTGGTCACGACCATTTCGACCTCCCTGGGTGCACGCAACGGTATGCTCATCCGCAATGCCGAGGCCACCGAGACGGCCCGTCGCCTGGACGCCGTGATCTTCGACAAGACGGGGACGCTGACCAAAGGGGAGTTCGGGGTGACGGACGTGGTGACATTTGGGGGTTGGGACGAGGACACATTGCTGCGGCGCGTGGCGGCGGCGGAGGTCAATTCCGAGCACACCATTGCTCAGGGCATCGTGCGCGCCGCCCAGGAACGGGGCTCGGTCAGAGACCTTCGCCCAACATTGCCGCAGGCGACTGACTTCGAGGCGATCCCCGGCAAAGGGGCGAAGGCCACTGTCGAAGGGAGTCACCTCTTCATCGGCAACCGGGCGCTGATGGAACAGATCGGTGTGGCGGTGCCGCACGACCCGCGCCTGGTCGAACTTGGCAGGCAGGGGAAGACGGTGGTCTACGCGGCAGCCGATGGTAGCCTGGTGGGCGCCATCGCCCTGGCAGATATGGTCCGTGACGAGTCGCGGGAGGCGGTGCGGGCGCTGAAGCGGATAGGTTTGGAGGTGGCCATGCTCACCGGCGACAGCCGCCCCGTGGCCGACTGGGTTGCTGGAGAACTGGGGCTGGACACCATCTTCGCCGAGGTGCGGCCGGAGCAGAAAGCCGACAAGGTGAAGGAGCTGCAGCGGCAAGGCAAGGTGGTGGCTATGGTGGGCGACGGCATCAACGATGCTCCCGCCCTGGTGCAGGCTGACGTGGGCATTGCCATTGGCGCCGGCACCGACGTGGCGGTGGAGTCAGCGCAGGTAGTGCTGGTCAAGAACGACCCCCGCGACGTGGTGCGCCTGATCCGCCTCAGCCGGGCGACCATGAGCAAGATGCGCCAGAACCTGGTTTGGGCCACCGCCTACAACATCATCGCCATCCCCATGGCGGCGGGGCTGCTGCAACCACTGGGCATCGTCCTGCGGCCTGAATGGGGCGCGCTCATCATGTCGGCCAGCACGGTCATCGTGGCCGTCAACGCGCTGCTGCTGCGGCAAGTCGAGTTGGGCGCGACTTGATGGTCAGACGCAACGTGAATGACTTTTGTCATAGACAGACGGCTGTCCTGATGATATAATTGGGACAGCCGTTTTGTGGTGAAAGGCTCTCTCGTCGTGACCTGACCAGGAGAGGCAAATAATGGTTGGACGAAAACGCCAAATCGTTAAGATCAATTCCGTGCCGCTCTACGATCCCTTTAGCGTGGACTACGACCGCTTTGTCAACTGGGAGGAGCGGCTGGCGTATGAGCTACCCTTCGTTGAGCAGCATTTGACCGCCAGCGGCGCGCGGCGCATATTGGACACGGCCTGTGGCACCGGGATGCACGCCATTGCCCTGACACAGCGGGGTTACGACGTGACCGGTGCAGACCTGAGCGCGGGCATGGTCGAGCGAGCGCGGCAGAACACTGCCGCTGTAGGAGTGGAGGCGCGCTTCGTCGTCGCTGGCTTTGGCGAGCTGGCGGTGAAGCTTGCCCTGAGCAGCGTCGAAGGGGTCGGGAACGGGTTCGACGCAGTGCTCTGCCTGGGCAACAGCCTGCCCCACGTGCTGACCGCTGAAGCGCTGCACGAGACGCTGGCCGACTTCGCGGCTGTTCTGCGACCCGGCGGGCTGTTGCTCATCCAGAACCGCAACTTCGATGCGGCGATGGCTTCTCGCGCGCGCTGGATGCTCCCCCAAGCCCACCACGAAGATAACCGCGAGTGGCTCTTCCTGCGCTTCTACGATTTCAACCCGGACAGCACCCTGACATTCAACGTGGTCACGTTGCGGCGCAACGAGGTGGGCGAATGGGTGCAGCAGGTCGAGGCAACCACGTTGTGCCCGCTGCTGCACGCTGAACTACTGGACGCACTCGCAACAGCCGGATTCAGCGACGCCGTCTGCTACGGCGACATGACTGGCGCGCCCTTCGACCCAGAGACAAGCGGAAACCTGATCATCACAGCGAGGAGGGAGTGATATGCGCATCTTAGCCGTCATCTCAGGCGAATACGGTCAGCGGCACGTGGACAATATCCGCGCCCACGGCCCCGCAGACTGGGTGGTCGAGGTCTGGCAGTCGCCGGCCGTGCTGCCGCCGGTGATAGACTACCCTGAGGACTATCTGCCCGACACGCTCCCGCCGGCCGACCTGATCCTCTCCTTCGGCGAGCATCCCGGCGTGGCGGAGCTGCTCCCCGACATCGCGAAGATGACGGGCGGCCAGGCAGTGGTGGCGGCGGTGGATAGCGAGGCATGGCTGCCACGGGGACTGGCCCGGCAGTTGCGGGGCTGGCTCCAGAACATAGGCGTGGTGTGCGTGACGCCCAAGCCCCTGTGCTCGCTGACTGAGACCCACTACAGCATCGCCCGCCGCCAGCGGATCGAGTACGACAATCCCCTGATCGCCGAATTTGCCCGCTACTTCGGCGCGCCAGACCTGCGCATCGCCGTAGACCCCGACTCGCGCCTCATCACCTCGGCCGAGGTGGTGAGGGACGCTGTTTGCGGCTGTGCTCGCTACGTGGCCGAGAGGCTGGTAGGCGTTTCGGCCGACGACGCGGAGGAAAAGGCTGGGTTGTTGCACCATCACTATCCCTGCCTGGCCACCATGGGAATAGACAGTGACTTCGGCGACACCCTGATGCACATCTCCGGCAATTACTTGAAGAACAACGTCCGCCCCCAGGTCAAGCCGTTCAAGCAAGTACGCTACCTGGCAACGGGAGAGCGGAGTGAGTAGGCCTGAGGAACCAGGTTTTCCCACCCCGCAGTGCTTCCAGGGGTGTCGAGAGCGCCCACGCTGGGGTGAGTTCCAGGTACAAGAGATTCCAAAAACCTGGTTTCTGAGTCATAGTTAGGAGGAGTTTATGTTAGAATCTCTATTGGGGCGTAGCCTGACCCTGCTGGGCACGTTGGCCACTGTCGGCACAGGGTTAGCCACTGGTGTAGGGGCGCTGCCCATCCTGTTTGTCCACAGCATCTCCGACCGTTTGCTCGACGCCATGTTGGGCTTTGCCGCCGGGGTGATGCTGGCCGCCACCGCCTTCAGCCTCATCATCCCGGCCATTGAGCTGGGCGGGGTGTGGATCGCTGTGGTGGGCATCTTGGTTGGGGCAGCGTTCCTGGCCCTGCTGGACAGGTTCCTCCCCCACGAACACCTGATCATGGGCCACGAGGGACCGGCGTCGGCCATGCGGCGGGTCTGGCTGCTGATCATCGCCATCACCCTCCACAATTTCCCCGAGGGTCTGGCCGTCGGGGTCAGCTATGGCGGCGGCGACATCCCTATGGCCACTTCCCTGGCCATCGCCATCGGCTTGCAGAACATGCCCGAGGGATTGGCGGTGGCGCTGCCCCTGTTGCGAGAGAAATACAGCAAAGCAAAAGCCCTGGGGTATGCGCTGCTCTCCGGCCTGGTGGAACCCATCGCCGGGATATTCGGGGTAGTGGCCGTGCAGATCGCCCGGCCGCTGCTGCCTCTGGGATTGGCCTTCGCCGCCGGCGCGATGCTCTACGTGGTCAGCGACGAGATCATCCCTGAGACCCACCGCAAGGGCTTCGAGCGCGAGGGCACCTGGGGCGTGATGATCGGCTTCGTGGTGATGATGCTGTTGGACAATCTGTTTGGGTAAGGCTGGGCGAGAGGATCATTGCGATGAAGAAGCAAGGCATCCCTGTGACCGAATGAATGAAGAAGGCCACGAGAGCTGCGATTCGCAGCTCTCGTGGCCTTTTGCTTGTTCCGAGCGCTTCCAGCGCGCTCAGTGTAGGCTTCGTCGAAGGGGGCTGCCCTGAGCCATTCAATCTACTGATAGAGGAGTCGCGGGGAGATCACGTAAGCCTCGCCCGCCTCCTCGCGATCACCCTTGGGGCCATCGGCCGAGTCGGCTCCCACGATGATGTCAGCGAAGCCGTCACCATCCACATCGCCGGTGGCCACCGAGGTGCCGGCCTGGTCGCCGGCGTCGGTGCCCCAGATGGTCAGGGCATCCCCGTAGGCCAGGTCTAGAATGCCTCCGATGGTTGGCGACCCCATCACGATTCTCGCCTCACCAGCTTTGCTTTGGCTTTCGTCCACACCGCCGGCGAAATTTGCTCCGATGACGATCTCGTCGCAACCATCGCCGTTCACGTCGCCGCTGGCCACGGAGATTCCGGCCCTATCGCCCCTATCGGCTCCGTAAACGGTGAGGTCGGCTTGTGTGCGCAGGTCTACCGATCTCATGTAAGGGGTCTCGGCGATGGAATCGGAGCCCAGCACCACGTGAACCTCGCCGGCCCAGGTGCGACGATTGGATGGACCATCGGCATAGGTGGCTCCCACCAGGAGATCGTCGTAGCCATCTCCATTGACGTCTCCACTGGCCACCGACGTGCCGGCCCGGTCCTGGGTATCGGCGCCAAAGATGACCAGGTCGGACCCTCTGCGGAGGTCGCACACCCTACTCTCGAAGCGCTCCGAACTCAGAACGACGTAGGCTCCGCCAGCCTGGGGGCGATCGTTGTAGGGGCCGTCGGTCCACAAGGCTCCGACGAGGAGGTCGCCAAACTGGTCGCCGTTGAGATCACCGACAGCTACGGAGGCGCCGACGTGGTCGGCCTTCTCCTCGCCGTAGATGATCAGGTCGGCCTGGCCGTACATTTCCATGGTGGGTGGGAGGGAGCCCGACCCCAGCACGACGTAGACCTCACCGGCGTCCTCGCGGCGGTGTCCTGGGCCTAGCCCGTCGGCCCACTCGGCTCCGATGACGATGTCGGCATACGGGTCATTGTTGACGTTGCCGGTGGCCAGTGAGGTGCCGATTTGGTCGCGGAGATCGGGGCCGAACATGACGACGTCAGCCTGGGTACTGAGGTCTATGGAGCCGGCAATGGAGGCGGAGCCGTACACGACGTGGACCTCGCCACATTCGACGCGGCTGTTGCCTGGGCCATCGGCCCACTCCGCTGCGATCACGATGTCGGCGAATCCGTCCCCGTTGACATCGCCGCTGGCGACGGCGCTGCCGGCATAGTCACGGGCGCCGGCACCATAGATGACCACGTCGGACTGGGAGGCGAGGTCTACCGTGCCATAGACATCGGCCGGACCAAACACCACGTAGACACGGCCAGCGAACTTGCGTCGGTCATCAGGCCCATTGGACTGGAAGGCCCCGATGATGACGTCCTCCAGGCCATCGCCGTTCACGTCTCCGCTGGCGACGGCGTAGCCGGTGTAGTCGTTGTCGTTGGCCCCACAGATCGTCATGTGCCCATGGGTTTCTGAGGCAACGTCGCCATCAGCCCCGACAACCGAAAACGAGCCGAAGAGTGTGGTGAGCGTCAAAGCGAGAATCAGCAGTAGAGTCGTCTTCCTTACCATGAGTATCCTCCTTTGTTGCTTACTAGAGTTTGTTCACAACACTGGTCCGGGCAGACCTCCCCTTTGCTCCATCCTGATCCAGGCAGTGGCTTCCCGCTATTTACGGTGGCTCACCACACCGACAACCGCCACAGCCTGAACCACGATAGAAGCGCCGATATATCTCTATTTTACCACGTTTCGACCGTTTTTTGCTTGATGTTTCCTTTGCGACTGCACACTGGTTACCCTACGGTTGCCCTACGGCTGCCTGGCCAGGTGATGAGAATCTCTGCACTATAGCAAAGGCCACCAAAGCAGTTCCCAGCTTTGGTGGCCTTTCGCTTACTGTAAGCCCCGTGGAAGGACATGATGATCTACGGTTCAACTTGCTTACTCACTCACAACTCTCTCCCCAGTCCACCGCCACCAGCATGACGTCCACGATGTCTATGAGGCAGTCGTCGTTCAGGTCGTAGCGGGCCTCGTAGTTGGGCGTAGCGGGGTTACCGTCTGGGTCAGGGTTCTCACAAGAAGTCCCCCAGCGGCTGGCCATCAGCATCACGTCCATGATGTCCACGTCGCCATCATCATCCACGTCGCTAGGGAGAACGCAGGCAGGTCGCGTGCTGTAGAAGATGTCCCAGTTGAAGGCAGAGACCTCCTCGGCCCAGGCGGCGTGAACGGTGCTGTCGTTGAGAAACAACGCGGGGTCGGAAATGCCGAAAACGTCGCTGGCCACCTGCTCGCGGTCAGACCACGTGCCGCTGGTGGCGTATAGCTCGCGTCCCACGATGACGCTGCCCTCGTCCCATAGCAGAAACCCGTGGCCGGCCGAGTTGATACCCAGCGCCGGGAATTTGGCGCTCTCCAACGTGCCCGACACGTCGTCGGCCTGGGTCCAGTCGCCCGATTGCCCGGATGCATGGTAGATGGCCGTGTTGGGGCCAAGGGCTTCCTGCCAGACGATGTGCACGGTGTTGTCGGGTGCCACTGCGATGGAGGGGACTGTCGAGGCATCATCTGGCGTGGCGGAGATGTTCTCCGGAAGGGACCAGGAACCCCCGCTGAACTGCATGTACCAGATCTCGTCCAGGCCGGTGTCCGTGTCCTCACTCTGCCAGGCCAGGTGAAGGACGCCGTCGGAGCCGATGGCCAGTGCCGGCGCACTGCCCGACCCATTGGGGATGGGGAACGTTGACCACGCGCTTCCATCGCTCGACTGCCCGTGGTAGAGAGTTGTCTCCCCGCCCGTGTTGTCCGCCCAGATGATGTGTAGGCTGTTGCCGGGCGCGGAGGCGATGACGGGCGCAGAGGAGACGCCGGAGGTGGCGGAGACGTTCACCGGCAGTGTCCAGCCGCCACCATCCCAGCGGGTGTAGAAGACGTCGAAGATACCTCCCATCTCGGAGACGAAGGCCATGTGCACCCCGTCGCTGCTGTCGAGGGCCAGCGACGGGCTGTCGCCCAGCACCGCCTCGGCCGGCGCCGACCACGAGCCGCTGCTGCCGCTGGTGTGGTAGATGCTCTCTTCCTCTTCCCACGCCACGTGTACGGTTCCGCTTCCCGTGACCACCAGGCTCGGCACCCGCGAATCGGTGGCGGTGTTGGCAAGGTTTTCCGAAGTCGCCCACACCTGTAGCGCGCTGGCAGCCAGGGGGGCATCCCCGGCGGCGGCTGAGGATGCCCCGATCACTATCACACTACAGAGAACGGTAACGAGAAGAGAGGCTCTGTGCATCAATCACCCTCGAAGACTTTGATGCGGTGGGCTACCAGGGTGCCGTTGCCCTGGGCCAGGACGGTCACGCGAACCAGAGCACCGATCTCGACCTCACCGTGCTGGGTATCTATCACCGTGTCCGGCGTGACCTCGATCAAAACCGTGTTACCGTCTTCGGTGGTGATGGTCCAGGTTCCGACGTGATCCCCCGTCCCCGGCAGTGCGGCGATGATGCCTCGAATCGCCGCCGGCTCAAGATTGCCGCTGGGGTCCTTGACCTCGATCTCGGTGGCGCGCACCGTCTGTGGCCCTACCTTTATCCCCTTGACCTCGGCCAGCAATCCCACCTGCGGGGGGACGCCGGTGATGATGGTGGACTCGGTGATGAGCACGGTGACGCCGCCGACGATCCACACGTCATCCTCGATTCTCTCGATACGGCCCCTGAACTCGACCTCCTCATTGGGGGGCTTGGCCACGATGAGCTTGGCCAGCACAGTGCGGTTGTCCAGCAAGAAGCCCTGTACCTTCACGTGGGCGCCCACCCGTAGCTCACCTTCGATGCGGGTGAACTCGTCAATCAGCACGTCAACCAG
>CAZQDO010000003.1:0-25499 GCA_964592085.1 uncultured Anaerolineae bacterium
ATGTTGGGTCCTTCAGGGGTCTCAATGGGACAGATGCGGCCGTAGTGACTGTGGTGAACGTCGCGCACGTCGAAACCCGCCCGCTCACGCCTCAATCCTCCTGGGCCCAGGGCCGACAGGGTCCGTTTATGAGTAAGCTCGGCCAGGGGGTTGGTCTGGTCCATGAACTGGGAGAGTTGGCTGCCGCCGAAGAATTCTCGGACGACCGCCACCACCGGGCGGATGTTGATCAAGGCCACGGGGGTGACCTGCTCTGGATCGCGGATGCTCATGCGCTCCTTCACCACCCGCTCCATGCGCCTGAACCCGATACGCAGCTTGTTTTGGACCAACTCGCCCACGGTCTTCACCCGCCGATTGCCCAGGTGGTCTATGTCATCGGGATCCTCCACCCCGTTGTTGATGCGGATCATGCGTTCCACCAGCTTGACCAGATCTTCTTTGGTGACGGTGCGCCGATCAAGCGGTATGTCCAGGTCGAGTCGCTGATTGAGTTTATAGCGCCCCACCTTCTCCAAATCATAACGGTGTTGGTCAAAGAGTTGGGCCGTCAGATACTCTTTGGCATTATCAAGCGTGGGCGGGTCTCCAGGACGCATCTTCTTGAAAAACTCAAGCATGGCCTCGTCGGCCACGGTGCGACCATTCTTTGGATCCCAGTCCGGCTCCTGCTGGATAGTCGTGGTGATATACTGATGGGAGGGCATGTTATCAACTTCCGAGAAGAGTTCCAGCAGTTCTCGGTCACTGCCCTCTTTGAGAATCTCACTGCCAGTACCATCGTCCACCGCTGCCAGAGCCCGCAGGAGGACGGTCACGGGGAAAGTGCGTTTACGATTGAACTTGATGATGATGTAATCGCTCTTGCGAGTCTCGAACTCCATCCAGGCTCCCCGGTCGGGAATGAGCTTGGCCGTGCTGAGCAAGCGCCCCGTAGTCCGCTCTTCCTCGGCGTCGAAGTAAGCACCGGGAGAACGAATCAACTGACTGACCACCACCCGCTCGGTGCCATTGATGATAAAGGTGCCGCTTTCAGTCATAACGGGAAAATCACCCATGAAGATCTCCTGCACCATGGGCTGGTCAATCTCCCTGTTATAGAGCATAACCTTCACATACAGAGGAGCAGCGAAGGTTATGTCCCTCTCCAGACACTCCTTCTCGGTGTAGCTGGGTTCTTCGAAGCGATAGTCTAGGCCAAATTCCCTGTTCATTCGCTGGTCGAAGCCAGGGAAGTGAAGTTCCAGATTACCGCTGTAGCTGACGATGGGCGATATCTCATCGAACAACTCTCTCAGGCCCACGTCCTGAAACCACTCAAAGGAGTGTAATTGCACCTCGATCAAGTCGGGCAGATGATGCACGTCCGAGATTCTGGCATACGATTTACAACCAAGATGACTGACCATAGATTACCTCTGGTTCCCCTTCTCATAAAAAAGGTAAAACCCAATCCGCTGAGACATCTGCGCCTTCGCAAATTGGGCTACCGGGAATAGACGCAATTTGATATTATACCTGTTTTTTCCGCTTCTGTCAAATTAACTTGCTAGCCTCCCTCAGATTCAGCAGGTAGTATCGGGCAAAACGCTGACTCCAGACAGACGTTCAGATAAAGCGCCCTCGTGACAGAACACCACGGGAGCGCTGCTTGGTTGGCAGGAAACAATTAATGTGCTTTTACAGCCTGGCGACTACAGCCTCGGCAACCTCCAGGGTGGTGTTGCTGCCACCTAGATCGTAGGTGCGCACTTTCCCCTCGGCGATGGTGTCGGCGATGGCCTGCTCCAATGCCTGCGCGGTCGCGGTCTCCCCCAGCCAGTCCAGCATCAGCTTGACCGCCAGCAGCATGGCCGTGGGATTGACCTTGTACTGCCCGGCATACTTGGGCGCTGAGCCGTGGGTCGGCTCGAAGATGGCGAAGTCGTCACCGATGTTGCCGCTCGCAGCAAAGCCCAGCCCGCCCACCAGTTGCGCACACAGGTCGGAGACGATGTCGCCGAACATGTTGCTGGATACGATCACCCCATAGTCCTGGGGATTCTTGACCAGCCACATGGCCATGGCGTCCACGTTGGTCTCCCACAGCTCAATGTCGGGATACTCTGCAGCGATCTTCCGCGCCTCGCGCACCATCAGCCCGCTGGTTTCGCGGATGACGTTGGCTTTCTCCACCAGCGTGACCGTCGGGTAGCCGTGTCGCTTGGCATACTCGAAGGCCTGACGAACGATACGCTGGCAGCCCTGGCGGGTGAAGATGCGGCATGACAGGGCAATGTCGTCCGAAGGCACACCCTCGAAAGCGGCCATCCCGGCACCGTGTGCTTCCAACGCCATCCGCACCCCATCTGGCAGGGGGTGAAACTCGACGCCAGCGTAGAGGCCCTGGGTGTTCTCGCGGAAGACCACCAGGTCCAGGTCGTCGCGGTAGTTCAAGGGGTTCCCCTTGAAGGCCCTGCAGGGTCGCAGGTTGACGTACAGATTGAACAGTTGGCGCATGCGCACGATGGGGCTGCGGTAGACCAGCCCCTTGCCCTGAAGCTCAGGACCCAGCTCCTTCTGCGCTTCCTCCTTGGGCTTGGAGGTGATAGCGGCGAACAACGCGCAATCACACGTCTTAAGGGTGTCAACCGTGCGCTGCGGCAGCGGTTCACCCTCTTTGCACCAGAACTCCCACCCGATGTCAGCCGGCACGTAATTGGCGTCCAGAGCGATTTTGTCCAGCACGATCTTGGCAGCGTCCATCACGTCATTGCCGATGCCGTCGCCGGGCATCACAGCGATTTTGTACTCAGCCATAGTCTTTTAACCTCCTCGGTTGAAATTGACCAACGTCGTGCACTCATTCGTTGCAGGCAGGCTTTGCTGTGGCCATGCACTTTCGGCGCTGACCTCGCAACAGGGTGTCTAACAGGGATGGCACCAGAATAAAAACCACCAACTGGCGCGTCAGGTGGAGCGCGGCCACCAGGCGCATGTCGCCACCCAGATCATGGGCGATGGCCGGCATGGTGCTGGCCCCGCCGGGCACGCTGCTCAGAAGAGCCGTGATCAAGTCCAACGACGAGACCAGCGCCAACCCCTGGCCCAGCAGCAGCCCTGTGGCGATGAGCACCAGAATCACAATCGCCGCCGGCAGTGCCACCCTTCGCAGCTTCTGCAGGCTCTGTCGCGACATCTGGGCGCCCACGGCAGTGCCGATGAGCAGCATAGCCGCTTGTCTCAGGGCCGGGGTCAGCGGACCCAGCTCCGCGCCCAGCAGGTTCGCCCCGCCGACGATCACAATAGGGCCGATCATATCGCCAGTGGGCACACCAACCCGCACGGCCAACAGACCGCCCAGCCCTCCCAGGGCCAGCACGACTCCCGTGCGCCAGAGGCCAACCGGCTCGGCCAGCGGGATGGTTGCCGTGGTTGCGGCGTGGGTCGAGGTGAGCAGAGGCACGAGAGCCGGCACCGCCAGCAAAATGGTGACCAACCGCGAGAAATGAATGGCCGCCGCTATGGTGGTGTCGGCCTTGCGCTCCTCGGCCATGGCCACCATGGCCGGCAGCCCGCCGGGCACAGTACTGATGAGGGCAGTGGTGATGTCCAGTTGCGTAAAGCGGGCCAGTGCCCAGCCCAGAGCCAGCCCGGCGCCGATGATGACGGCAGTGACCGCCATCATGGGCAACAACGCCGCCTCGATCGGGGCGATCACGTCGGGGCCAAAGGCAGCACCGATGATGGTGCCCAGCAGCAGCCGACCGATCTGTCCGTAGCGACCGCGCCACGGGCCCGCATCACCCCCAGCCAGCCGGTAGATTCCGCTGGAGAGCAACGCTCCCAACATGACCCCGGCCGGCAGACGGAGGGCTTGCCCCAGCAGCGCGCCGGCACTTCCCAGTGCCAGCAGAATTGCCCCTCGGCCCAGGTCGCCGGGCCAGCGACGACGTTTCACAGAGCTACTCGAGGCCCAGTTGCTTGCGGGAGTAGGGAATCAGCCCCCCGGTGTTAAGGATCTCCATCACCTCTGGCGAGAGTGGCGGAAAAGCGTAGTCGCCCGTGGGCGCGGTCACCGTGCCAGCGGCAAAATCTATGGTGACCTCGTCACCGGACTCGACGCCATCCACTGCATCGCAGGTGACGATGGGCAGCCCGGCGTTGATGCTGTTGCGAAAGTAGATGCGGGCGAAGCTGCGAGCCACAATCGCTCCCACGCCGGCTTCCTTGAGACAGATCACCGCCTGCTCGCGGGAACTGCCACAGCCCCAGTTCTTACCAGCGACAATGATGTCGCCGGGCTGCACGTTAGCCACAAAAGTCGGGTCCAGGTCTTCCAGCGCGTGTTCGGCCATCTCCCTGGGATCGGAGATGCTGTAAGTGTACTTGCCGGGGAAGATGACGTCGGTGTTCACGTCGTCGCCATACTTCCACACGCGGCCAGTGATTTTCGTCTCCATAGCCTTTCTCCTTGACAAATTGAACTGTATTTGGTATAATAGATTCGGAAAGCGGGACTCGTAAGTCCTGGATCAGGCTGCTCCGATGTAAGTCGGTGATACTCCGTCGTGGCCGCAAGGGCCTGCCTTCGGGCGTGAACGGTGAGAATCGGCCTCCAGGGTGAGCCCGTTTTTCTATTTCCTCAAGACCTCTTCGACGATGATCTTGTCCTTGATGATGTTGTACAGTTCGTCGTCCCTCCGTTCGTACTTCTGGCCCAGGCTCCAAACCACTGCATCCGCTGCCTGAATCCCCTTTTCCTGAACTGAGTCCGAGTGTTCTACCCGGATTAACCCTACCGTTGTCCTCTCCGACGCGCTGCCAGCTCTAGCGAGGATGCTTTGCTCCAGTTTATCTCGTAGGTTTTCGTTGGTGTATCGCCGGTCAGCCGCCAGTTTCAGCCAGTTGTACCGTTCGACGCAATGCCGGATGGCTTCAGCGCACGTCAGCCGATACCAGTCTTCGGAATCGAGACGGGCAGAGGCTATGTGTTTGTCTAGGATGACAGCCACGATCTCCACATCGAGTTCAGCGATGTACCGCAACAGACGCGCCACTACTTTTCTGGGTGTGTGCCAGGCTTTCAGCTCGGGAACGTTGCGCAGTCTTTTGCGCAGGTGTTTGCGGGTTTTGGTTACGGCCTTTCTGAGCAGTCTGGGATTGCGAGTAAGCACGATGGCGACGATCAGATAGCGCGACGAACCCAGGGCACGTCCTACGTCGCCTGTTTCGTCAGCGAAGGCCCAGACCGGGGAAGGCAAGACAGCCATTGGATACCCCGCACCTATCGCGGATCGGTGATGGCGCCAGTGAGGGCCGAAGTAGCCACCGTAGCCGGGCTGCCCAGGTAAATGAACGCCTCCTTTGAGCCCATCCGCCCCTTGAAGTTGCGGTTGGCTGTCGAGATGGTCACTTCGCTGGGAGCCATGCAGCCCTCGTGCGCCCCCAGGCAAGGCCCGCAACCCGGATTGAGCAGCGTCGCCCCGGCTGCCACCAGGTCGCTGATGATGCCTTGCTCGATGGCGGCCAGCAATATCTCTCGTGAGGCGGGCAGCACCAGCAGCCGCACGCCGGGGGCGATGTGCTTGCCGCGCAGGATCTCGGCTGCTGCTGCCAGGTCTTCCAGGCGACCGTTGGTGCAGGTGCCCACCAGGGCCTGGTTGATGGGCGTGCCGGCTACTTCGGTGACCGGCACCACGTTGTCCACTGTGTGCGGCTTGGCCACCTGCGGAACGAGCCCGCTCACGTCGTAGGTGATGACCCGCTCGTAGGTCGCGTCTGGGTCGGCGTGAACCTCCTCGTACTCATGCTCAACCCGGCCTTGGAGCCAGGCACGTGTCACCTCATCCGGTTCGACGACGCCATTCTTGGCCCCCATCTCGGCGGCCATGTTGGTCAGCACCATGCGGCTGGCGATGCTCATCCCTCGGACGGTCTCACCGGCGAACTCCACTGAACAATAGTTGGCCCCGTCGGCACGCAGATCTCCGATGACGTGGAGGATCACGTCTTTGGCCGACACGCGATCTGGCAGTGCGCCGTTGACAACGATCCGCAAGCTCTCTGGCACGCGCAGCCAGATCTGGCCGGTAGCCATCACCGCTGCGGCCTCCGTGCGCCCGATGCCGGCGGCGAAGGCCCCGAACGCCCCGTAGGTCGGCGTGTGCGAGTCGCTGCCGACGATGACCGCGCCAGGCCAGGCGTGGCCCTTCTCCGGCAACACCTGGTGACAGATGCCCTCGCCGATGTCGTAGAAAGCTGAAATACCCTGCTCGGCGACGAACTGGCGAGTGGCCTGGTGGCTGGCCGCATAAGTCTCGCTGGCGGCTGGGACGACGTGATCCAGCACGATGACACTCATGGCGGGGTCGGCCATTTTACTCACACCGATCTTTCGGAAATGTCCCGCGATGGCCGAGGAGTTGTCGTGCGTCAGGAGCTTGTCAGGCCGAACGGTGACGATCTGCCCCGGCACAACACTATCCAGTCCTGCCTTGCGAGCCAGCACTTTTTCCACGAAGGTATGTCCCATTTTCTACTCCTTGAGCAATTTCCAGCGTTCAATGGCCCGCCCGTCGGGGGTGAACAGCGGATCGCCCACCATCTCCGCCCGCAGGCCGAACAGCTTTCGCAGGCCAGCGAACATCAGCGCAGTGGAGATGTGGGCCGGCACGCCTCCCTCGGCGATGATCCGCTCGGCGCCGGGCAGGATGGCGGGCGCGACCATCTCGTACTCCAACTCGTCCTCCGCCGTCTGCCGCACCTGCAGGTCAGCAAAGTAGCCCACGCCTACCAGGTACTCCGCCAGCCCCTCCATGGCTGCCAGCGGCGTGGTGGTGTCCAACTCCAGCCGCCCGTACACCTCATCGAACAGCACCTCCCCCGCCCGCCAGACCACTTTCCATGCCTCATCGCCCCAGTTCTCCCAGATGGCCCGGTAGATGGCATAAATCTCCAGGTCAAAAAAGGCAGGGTCTATGGTTCGGTCTCCCATCTCCAGACTCCAATCCCTAATCCCCAATTACCCCTCCAACGACTTGCCGTAGGCGAAGAGGTTCCCCGCCTGGAAAATGTCCATCTGCACCTGGGAGAAGGGCTCGGCCTGGAAGGTCTTCTCGCCGTCCAGCGACAACTGGCCAGTCTCGAAGTCCACTTCCAAATCCGCGCCAGTATCGAATTCGCCAGCTACCTCGGTAAGCCCCGACAGCGAGACGATGGGCAACCCGCTGTTGATGGCGTTACGCTTGTAGATCGCACCAAAGCTCTCGGCCACGATTGCACCGATGCCCAGCGTCCGGAAGCAATCCACCGCCTGCTGCCGGGATGACCCGGCACCAAAGTTCTTGCCCGCCACGATCACGTCGCCCGGCCTGGCATTCTTAGCGAAATCCTCCCAGCCCTTGAGGTTGCCCAGCGCGTACTGCCCCATCTTCTCCACGTCGGTGATGTGCAAGTGACTGTTGTGGAAGATCATGTCGGTGTCAATGTCATCGTACAATTTGCCATCCGGGTCGGTGAGCACCCAGAGACGGCCCTTGATGTGCATGCGAAGCACGCCTGTGTCTTTCATAGTCGTGCCTCCGGCACGGTGATCTCGCCCTTGAGCGCGGTCCACGCCGCGGTGATCGGGCTGGCCAGGTAGGTATCACCCGCGCCCTGCTTGCCGGGGAAGTTGCGGTTGCTGGTACTGACCTGCACCTGCCCCCGGCCCGTCATCCCGATCTGGCCCGAAGCGCAGCCTCCGCAACCGGGGTTGCTGATGATGAACCCGGCGTCGAACAGGGTCTCCATCAGCCCCTCGTACAGCATGTGCTCGTAAACCTGGCGGGTGGCCGGCACGACCGAGGCCATCACCCACGGCTGGATGCGCTGGCCCTTCACCACCTCGGCCACGGTAGCGAAGTCCTCGAAGCGGCCATTGGTGCACGAGCCCAGGAACACCGAGTCCACCCGCGTCCCGGCCACCTCGCGCACCGGCTTGACGTGGGCCGGGTTGGGTGGACAGGCAACGAGCGGTTCCAGGTCGGTGATGTCCACCACGATGGTCTCAGTATACTCGGCGTCGGGGTCGGCGTACACCCCAGAGACTTCGCCCGTCGTGCGCGCACGGACGTAGGCCAGCACCTCCTCTGAGGGCGGGATGAGGCCAATGATGCCACCCATCTCGGTCAACTGGCTGGCCAGAGTGATCCGCCCGGCCAGGTCCAGGGCATCAATAGCCGGGCCGTAGAACTCCACCGCCCGACCCAGCGCGCCGCTGGAGCCCAATTTCCCAAGCATAGCCAGGGTCAGATCCCGCGCCGTGCACGGATAGCTAACCTCTCCCTCAATAATGACCCTCATCGTAGGCGGCACCTCGAACCAGGTCTTGCCCGTCTTGAAGGCGAAGGCGATGTCCTGGTCGCCCATCCCCTGGCCGAAGGCCCCCACCGCGCCCAGGATGTTGAGGTGGCTGTCGGTGCCCACGAAGGTGCAGCCCGGCACGGCCAGCCCCTCTTCGATGGCCACGTGCGACCCGATGCCGGCGTCCACATCGTAGACCTTGATCCCTTTCTCGCGCGCCCACAGCCGGCAGATGTGCTGGTTGTTGGCGTATGGGATGTTGTTGGCCGGCACCACACAGTCGAAGGTGAAAAAGGTTTTGCTCACATCATCCACCGGCGCATCGCCGTAATGGTTGCGGAAGTTCTGCACCACGTTGGCCCCGGCAAAGTCGCGGGCGGTGCGCACGTCCAAATCCATCCAGACGATCTTGCCCGGCTCGACCGGCTCCTGGCTGTGGGCCTGAATGATCTTCTCAATGATGGTTTTCCCTGCCATGGCTCACCCCATTTCTGCCGCCAGTTCTTTCTTTTGCATCATACGCTGAATGCTGTGGAAGCTCATGAAATCGGCGTGATTGACCAGCGTCGCTTCGGTGGTGCGTTTGACTTTGTCCCCCTCGCCAGCGTGGGTGGCGATGATGTGCTGCACTTCGACTGGCAAGTCAAAGCGGGCCGCCAGTTCCATGCCGGTAAAGGGATGGCGCAGCAGCTTCCCGGCGTAGGTCTGCACCGTCACCCCGTCGTCGCGGTTCTCGTACTCCAGCAACTTGCCGATGTCGTGCAGCAGCCCGCCTGCAACGAGCAGGTCCATGTCCACTGGCACCCGGTCGCCGTAGATTTGCGCGAAGACCTCGGCGACCCGCACTGCGCTCAGCGTCACCGCGCGGACGTGGTCAATGTAGGAAGCCGGGCAGGGGTTGATGAGCAGGGTAAAGGGCATCCGCGCCAGACTGTCCGGCGTCCAGCCGCTTTCCCCCATTGCCGCCTCCCAGGTCTTGAGGCACTTTTCACGCAGATCAGCATCCTGGATCAAATCGAACTCAGGGATCAGCTCTAGCAATCTCTCTCTCATCGTCGCCTCCTCCAACCTCTAATTTCTAATCTCTAATTCCCCCGGCCCGTCATACTCGTGCGCCGTGGGGTGGATGCGGCGCATGGGTCGCTCACGGGTCTGCTCTTCGGTGACGTGGGCCACCAGCCCGGCCACCCGCGCGATGGCGAACAGGCCATTGCCCACTTCGGGCGGAAAGCCCATCTCGCACAGCACGGCGGCGATGGCCCCGTCCACATTCATGGGGAGGTCCCTGCCCAGGCTTTCCTTCATCGCCGTTCGCAGGGCATGGGCCATCTCCACGTACTCGCCGGCCAGTCCTATCTCCTCAGCGATGGCGAACAGCTTCCTGGTGCGAGGATCGTCGGTGTGAACACGGTGGCCGTAGCCGGGCACGCGGATCTTCCGGGCGCGGAACTCGGCCATCTTCTGGCGAGCAGCCGTGGCCGCGTCCAGCCCCTGCTCATGCTTATAGGCCACCAGGTCCAGCAGCACGCGCATACAGCCCTCAATAGCCCCGCCGTGATACCGGTTGACGGTCATGATGCCGGCCGCCACCGCTGTGGTCAGCGGCGCACCGCCAGAGGCCACCGTGCGGGCCGCCAGCGCGGAAGGCGGACCCGCCCCGTGGTCCACACTGGACACCAGGATAGCGTCCATCATTTTGCCGTGGGCCTCGGAAGGCAACTCGCCCCGTAGCACCAGGTAGACCACGTGGCTGAAGGGCACCTGTCCCATCAGCTCGTCAATGCGATAGCCCCGCACGGCCACCTTGTTCGGCTCGATCTTGGTGATAGCAGTTTTCCAGGTTTCCTCGGACATTTTCCCTCTCCCTCCTACTGCCTACAATCTACAACCTGCTAAGAACCCGCTTCGTGGCCTGGGGCAGATCGCCAAATGAATCCACTACCGTAGCCCCCACCTGGCGCAGGCGATTGACCTTGCCCGCGTGGGTGCCGCGCCCGCCCTCGACGATGGCCCCGGCGTGGGAGAAGCGCGTGCCAGACTTGGCCGCCTTCCCACCGATGAAGGCGACGAGGGGCTTGGTGAACTCGCCAGCTTCAATCAGATCGGCCACCTGCTCCTCCTGCGAGGTACCGATCTCACCGAACATGACCACTGCCTTGGTGTCGGGGTCTTGCTCAAACAGCCTGACCACCTCAGGATGGGGCAGGCCCACCACGGCATCTCCGCCGACGTGCACCAACGTCGTCGCCCCAATGCCCTCCCTAGCCAGATAGTAGGCCATCGAGGAGGTGACACCTCCACTGCGCGAGGTGATGCCCACCGGCCCCTGGAAAAACCACTCGCGGGCCGACACTGCCCGTCCACCCATCATGCCCAGCACACCCTTGTCGGGGCTGAGCACGCCCAGGGTGTTGGGACCGACGAACCTGGCGCCCTTTCGCCTGGCATGCTTGGAGATGGTCAGCACGTCGTAGATGGGCACGCGGTCGGGGACGATGACCAGCAGCTTGACGCCGGCGTCAATGGCCTCCAGCGCTGCGCTTTTGACCAGCGGCGCGGGGATGAAAAGCACACTGACGTCAATAGGCCCGACCTCTTCCCATGCCTCTTCGATGGTGTCGAACACGGGTACGTCCAGCACCTCCTGGCCGCCCTTGCCCGGCGTCACCCCAGCTACGACATTGGTGCCGTATTCCTTCATCAGCTTGGCGCGGGCCATCCCCTCCCGTCCGGTGATGCCCTGCACCAGCACACGTTTGGTTTGGTCAATTAAGATGGACATATAGATTCCTCCCGGTTGGCAAAGATGTTTCTATCTGCGGTTGCTTGACAGATTCCTGCAATAGTGGTACAATGTTGTCAAGTGACAACGTAACTCCGGGGGAGTGCTGGCCAGCCCTCGCGGCTGGCCACCCGAGGACTAGGGCCCAGAAGCCTCGAAACAGGCGCCCCCGGCTGTTGTCGCTTTTTTGGTCCTCATTGGTTAGACTCCATCCATTCCCACCGTAGCGTTCTCCACGTAACCAACTGGTCGCTGATGACTTGTGGCCGGATGAATTGGTAGAAGACCGGATTTCGCCCGGTTTGCTTCGCATGGACGGCGCCAGCCACGAAATCCGCCAATTGAACGTAGGGGTTCTTGACGCTATCCACGTAGCAGGGTTTCACATCCAGATTGAGCGACGCACGCACGACGGCAGTCAATCGCGCCCGCTGCTGTGGCACGTTGAAGGGCATATCCACTGACAACTCGTCAACGTGCTCGTGCTCTGCCCCACACATCCTCAGCAATACACACAGCAGAGTGCCATAGTTTTCAGGAGTGTGGGGGATAATCTGGGCGCCCTTGAAGACGCTGAGCGCGTACACTTGCACTTTCTCCCGTGCCAGTGCCTCCAGCACCATAACGCGGGCACTCTCCGTTGCATTGTGGAATTTTAACTCCGATGGCCCTCCACGCTTGGACTTTTTCCGTTTCACTCTCCGCATTGTCCGTTTGACGATCCAGCGCAGTGCCTTTGGCGATGAAGTCTTCACTGCTGCCAGCGTCACTATCGGACAGTGCGGATCTGCCAACGATCCGCTTTCATCAATGTAGATGTGTTCAGCCACGACTCACCACACCGCGACCCGCTACTGGGTACGATACTCCTACAACCCTGGGATCGACAGATCCACGCGCCCGCCACCTGCCCCCTGGAAGAAGCACTCTACCTCACAGGCCAGGCACTCCACACAGCGGCCTTTCTTGGCCTCCTCAGGGGTGATGTTGAGCACCGGCACGCCGTCCTCCAGCTTGAGGATCTGTCGCGCACACTCCTTGACACAGATTTTGCTCTCACAGGTGCGGCACACAGCATGGTCGAAGGTGACCACGCCATCGGTAACGGTCTCGAAAGTGTAGGGCTCTTTGGGTTCAGGACACGATGCTGGCGGTGCTACTTCGATCAGCTTCCCCACCTCGATGAGCGTCCGCAGGCGCTCGGCGCAGAAGTCGGGGGAATCATCCTTTTTGTAGCCCTCCACCGGCGCGGGCACGCGGCCGTTGAGCCGCTCCAGGATCTCGACCGCCTTGTCCTCGGCGTTGCCGCCCAGGCGAATGACGACCGGCACGTCAATCTGCTCCTCCAGGAAGGCCTTGACCATCCCGCGTGCTGAGTGGAACTGCTCCTGACTGGCCACTCCCGATCCGGAGAAAAAGTAGCCATCAACGGGGCCAGATGAGAGAATGATGCGCGCCGCGCGATAGACTTTGCTGGCCGGGGGATTGCCGCTGGTGTCCACGTAGGTCGCCAGCTTGAAACCCTGGTTAAGCACAGCATCCATGCTCATCATGGAGCCGCCGCCTCCCGCCCCGTGGAAGCCGATGTATCCCTGCCCTTTCTCGAAACCCTCCGCCATCTGAATGAAGTAGAAGGTGCCCCGGTAATCGTTGGCCTCTACCTCGTAGGCGATCCGTTCCAGCTCGGTGGGTGGACGGTCCAGCTCGCGGGCGAAGGTGATCCCCAGATCCGGGTGGCGGAACACCGCATAGTCATCCACCGTGATGCGACAGTCGGCGGCGTACAACTTGCCGTCGGAGGTTTGCACCAGCGGGTTGATCTCCGCAGCACGGGCCTCGTAGGTACGGGCTACTTTGTACAGGCCAACGATGATTCCACCGATGTCGCGTTGCAGCCTGCCAGACAGTCCTGCCCGGCGAACCAGGTTGCGGGCCTGGTAGTCCATCAGCCCGGATTCGATGTCCACGTGGGTCTGGGCCACCGCCTGCGGGTGCTCGGCGGCGATCTCCTCAATGCCGGTGCCACCCACGCTGGAGAACAGCACCAGCGGGGCCTGGGCGCGGTCGTCCACGATGACGCCGGCGTAGAACTCGCGGGCGATGTCCAACCGCTCTTCGACCAGCACCTGGTCCACGGTGAAGCCCTTGACCCGCATGCCCAGCATCCCGCTGGCTGCGGCTGCCGCCTCGTCGGGGGTGGCCGCCCGCTTGATGCCGCCCATCCCTGCCCGGCCGGTGGTCCAGGCTTGAGCCTTGATCATCACCTCGCCACCGATCTCCGCCGCGATGCGCCGCGCTTCGTCGGGAGACGAGGCCACCCCGCCCCGGGGTACAGGGATTTTGTGCGCCTTGAGGAGCGCTTTTCCCTGGTGTTCGTGTAAACGAGCCATACGTTGCCTCCTCGTTGGATATTGGGTATTAGTCCAACACGGCCTCGATCTGGGCCATGATCTGGTCGTGGGTGAAATGACTGAGGGTCATGGTGCCAGAGGGGCAGGCCGCCGCGCAGGCGCCACACCCTTTGCACAGCACCTCGTTGACGCCCATGATCCCTTTTCTGGCATTGAGGGTCAGCGCGCCATAAGCACACAAACCCTCGCAGATGCCGCACCCGGCACAGGTCTCCACTTCGACGAAGCTGGACATGGACTCGACCCTGACTCTGCCCCGCGACAAGGGGATCATGGCCGACGAAGCCGCGGCCTTGGCCTGAGCGATGGTGTCGGGGATGTCTTTGGGCCCCTGGCAGCAGCCCGCCAAGTAGATGCCATCGCTGACGGTGTCCACCGGCCTCATCTTGGGGTGCGCCTCGGCGAAGAAACCATCGGGGGAACGAGGCAACTTCAACAACTCGGCGATTCCCTGAGCGCCGGAACGAGGAACGATCCCCGTAGCCAGCACCACCAGGTCTGCCTCCACCTCCAGCGGCTCGCCCAGCAACGTGTCCTCGGCCCGCACTACCACCTTGTCCCCGCGCTTGTAGATCTCCGACACACTGCCCCGGCGGTACATCACTCCCTCACGCCTCACCCGGTCGTAGAACTCCTCGAGTCCTTTGCCAAAGGCGCGCACGTCCATGTAGAAGACCGTCACGTCGGCCTTGGGCAGCTTCTCCTTGGCCAGGTGCGCCTGCTTGGCAGTGTACATGCAGCACACTCGCGAGCAGTACTCGTTACCTACGGTTTCATCCCGCGAACCGACGCACTGGATGAACACGACGTTCTTTGGCTCCTTGCCGTTGAGGGCGATCTTCCCTGCCGCGGGTCCGGCGGGCGAGGACAGGCGCTCGAATTCGGGGGCGGTGATGACGTTGGGGTATTGGCCATAGCCCAGCTCAGGCTTGAGGCGAGCATCGAAATGATCGTAGCCGATGGCTACCACAATCGAGCCGACATCAAATTCGATAGTCTCATCCCTGGGCCTTTGCCTGACTTGGATCTGGAAGTTGCCGATGTAGCCCTCGATGCCCACTACTTCCGAAGATGTTAGGAGTTCAATGTTGGGGTGCTCCTCCACTGCCTTTATTCTGGGCCCCAGTAGCTCCAGGCAGCTCTCCAGGGTGGGGTAGGTCCGGTTGAGCTGCGCCACCCGTCCGCCGATGGTCGGCTCCTTCTCCACCAGGTAGACCTTGAAGCCCGCGTTGGCGATGTCCAGGGCAGCCTCAATGCCTGCCACTCCCCCGCCGATGACCAGCGCCGCCGGCGTGACGCCCACCTCCCGCTCCTCCAGTGGATGCAGCAGGGCGGCCTTGGCCACCGCGGAGGCCACGAGCTGCTTTGCCTTCTCGGTGGCCCACCCCCTATCCCCGTGCACCCAGGAACACTGCTCCCGGATGTTGGCCATCTCGAAGCAATAGGGATTGATCCCCTCTTCTTCCACCACCCCGCGGAAGGTCGGCTCGTGCATCCTGGGAGAGCAAGAGGCCACCACCACGTGAGTCAGACCGTGCTCCCTGATGTCGCTCTTGATGAGCTCCTGCCCAGGATCGGAACACATGTAGGTGTAATCCCGCGCCACCGCCACGTTGGGCAGCGTCTGGGCAAAGTCAGCCACCGCCGCCACATCCACTGTGGCCGCGATATTGATCCCGCAATGGCAAACGTATACCCCAACTCGTGATTTCATAACAACAACATCTAATCTCTAATATCAGCTATTGGATATTAGCCCCCCAACTGCGTTGTCAATGCCGGCACCACCTTGAACAGGTCATCTACGATCCCATAGTGAGCCACCTTGAAGATGGGCGCGTCGGGGTCTTTGTTGATGGCTACGATGATGTCCGAAGCCTTCATGCCAGCCACGTGCTGCGAGGCCCCGCTGATGCCCACCGCCACGAAGAGCTTCGGCTTCACCGTCTTGCCCGATTGACCCACCTGGCGATCCGGCGGGAGCCAGCCGGCATCCACCACGGGGCGGGAACCAGCCAGCACCCCACCCATCGCCTTGGCCAGCTTCTCGACCAAGGACATGTTGTCTTGCTCTTTGATGCCCCGTCCCACGGCCACCACCACATCGGCCTGGGTGATGTCCACGTCGCCCACGGCGGCTTCCACAAATTCGATGAACCTTCGGTACTCAATGTCCTCAGTCAGTGGAGAGTCCACAGTGATGATCTCACCACCCAGAGGCTCGCCATCTTCGAAGGGGAAGGCCGCCTGCCGCGCAGTGGCCATGTACGTGTCGGCCTGGCCGAAGGCAACCTTGGCGCTCACCTTACCCCCGTACATCTCTCGCACCGCCAGCAGTTGCCCATCCTCGAACTCTAACCCCACGCAATCGGTGCTCAGCGGCAAATCCAGTTGGGTCGCCAGGCTGGGGGCCAGGTCCATACCGTAGGCAGTGTGTCCCATCAGTACCAGGCCCGGCTTGCGCTCGGTGATCATACGAGCCAACACCCGCTGATAGGCGGCGGAGTTAAAGTGCTCCAGCCGATCGTCCTTGATGACCAGAACCTGGTTGGCGTGCTTCGCCAGCTCTGTGGCAAAGCCGTCTACGTTGTGACCCAGGAGCACGGCCGCCAGAGGAGCATCCATGGCCGCGGCCAACTCCTGCCCTTTGCCCAGCATCTCGAAGGTGACATCCCTTAGCTCGCCTTGCCTGTGTTCTGCCAAAACGAATATTTCGCCCATTAGACCACCCCCTCGTTCTTGAGAATCGTGACCAGCTCGCTGGACACCTGCTCCGGAGCGCCCTCCAGGATTGTTGCCTGGGCTGTCACCACCGGGATGAACAGCTTGACCAGGCTGGTCTTGGACCCTGCTTCGCCCACTGCCTCCTCCGCCAGATCGAGGTCGTCCAGGTCCAGCACCTCGATCTGCTTCTTCATGGCCTTTCGGATGCCGAAGATAGAGGCGTAGCGCGGCTCGTTGATGCCCGTCTGGATGGTCAACAGGGCCGGCAGTTCGATCTCCAGCACCTCGTGCAGGCCCCCCTCCAGCTCGCGGTGCACCGTCATGCTCTCCTCATCGTCTTCCAGCTCAGTGCTCACCACCAGCGCGGCGTGGGGAATGCCCAGCATCTCGGCCAGAATGACGCCCACCTGGGCAGACCAATCGTCGTCGGCCATGCAGCCGGTCAGCACCAGGTCGTAGTCCATGTCCTTGATGGCCTCGGCCAGGATGCGCGCGGTGGCGTAGCTGTCTGAGCCCTCGAACCGCTCGTCGGTCAGTCGCATGGCGGTGTCCGCCCCCTTGGCCAGGCACATGCGCAGCGTCTCGTCAGCCCCTTCTGGGCCGACGGTCAGCACCGTGATCGAGCCATCGAATTCCTCTTTGAGAAGCAGGGCCTCCTCGACGGCGTAGTTATCTGCCTCGTTGATGTCGAACACCAGCCCCTCTTTCTTGATGCCCCTCCCGTCGTCGCGGATGGCAATCTCCGCTTCCGTCGTATCGGGCACGTGTTTCACACATACAACTATATCCATTATCTTCCTCCTGCTTACTGATCACTGATTGCCTGCGCAACCAGCTCTACAATGTCCAGTACCTCGATGGAGCCCTCAGCCCCCGTGGTCTTGACCGCATCCTCCAGAGTCAACATGCAGAAGGGACAGGCTGTGGCGATGACCTCGGCGCCAAGCTCAAGGGCGTCCTTGACGCGGGTTTCCGCCAGCCGCTCTCCGCCGCTGCTGGCCCCCGTTAGCGAAGCGGCCTCTACCCACATCCTCCCCCCTCCTCCCTCGCAGCACACACTCCGCTCCCTGGACCGGTCGAATTCCACGAATTGCAGGCCAGGGATGCTCTGCAGGATGGCCCGTGGCTCGTCGTAGATCTGGTTCTGCTTCCCCAGGTAGCATGGGTCGTGATAGGTGACTACTTTGTTTACCTCTCCTGAGAAAGCCAGCTTCCCGCGCTCGATCAAATCGGCCAGGAGCTGGGTGTAGTGCTGAACTTCGAAATCAAGACCTTCGTACTCGGTCTTGAAGCTATTGTAGCAGTGGGGCGAAGTAGTCACCATCCGTTTTATGTCATGTTGCTTGAAGAGTTCCAGGTTGTCCTCCACCAGGAACTCGAACAACCCCTCCTCTCCCAGCCTGCGCATCTCACTCCCGCAGCAGATCTCCTCGTTCCCCAGTGTCCCGAAGTCAACCCCCGCCTCGTCGAACACCTTGACCATGGCCTGTGCCACCGCCTGAACGCGGTCGTCGTAGGCCGGCGTGCAGCCCACAAAATAAAGTAACTCCGCCTCTGCACCTTTGGTCAGATCCTTCACATTCAGATCCTGCGCCCACTCCGACCGCTTGGCCTTGCCCCGTCCCCAGGGATTGCCGAATTTGAAGGTGCTCTCCAGCGCATCGCGGATGGTAGGCTTGACGCGCCCTCCTTCGGTCAATACCCGCCTCATGCCGACCAAGATCATGGCGGGGTCCAGCCCCTTGGGACAGCGCAACGTGCACGTCGTGCAGGTGGTGCAGTCCCAGATCTCAGGCATCTCCTTAACGTCCAGCTTGTCGCGGACCAAAGCCTCGTAAATGATGCGTCGGACGTTGAGGGGTGAGGTCAACGAAATGGGGCAACCCGCCGAACATCGCCCACACTGGATGCACCCCAGCAGATCGTATTGTTTTACAAACTTTCGTGTTCTTAGCATAGCTTTCGCCTTCTAAGCCAGCCCCAACGAACGAAGTAGGGGCCGGGGGTCAATAGCGTGTCGCTTGAACCAGCCACCAGCGCCCGGCAGGTCAAGGGCCAGGCCCAACAACTCGGTGAAATAGAAGATGGGCATCTTGTGGCCCTTCTGGCGGGTGTCCAGGTTGATCTGGCACATCCCGCAGGCCGAGACAATGCTGTCGGCCCCGGCCTCCTCAGCCGCCCGCACCAGCTTGTTCACCAGCGTCACTACCACGTCACTGCGGTTCAGGGTCAGGCTGGCTCCGCAGCAGTCCACGATGTACGACCAGGAAACGGGTTCCGCCCCCATCACCTTCAGCAAGTGGTCCATGACCACCGGATGCTCTGGATCATCCCAGCCTGTCAACTCCGGCGGGCGGACGAGCACGCATCCGTAGTAGCTGACCGGCTTCAGGCCCGCCAGGGGCTTCTTAACCTGAGCAGCGATGTCTTTCCAACCAAGGTCATGGCCGATGATCTCCAGCAGATTGCGGGGCCGCGCCCGACCCGTGTACTCAAAATCCAGCAGTTCCTCCATCTCTGCTCGCCAGGTCGCGTCCTCTTTAAGTCGCTGATCGGCGAGCAGACAGCGCTGGTAGCAGGCGGGGCAAGGGATGGCTATGTCCAGGCCAGCGGCCTGGGCAATGGCCACGTTGCGCCCCGGCAGCGCGGTGGCCAGTTCGTGGCTCAGGGCGTGGCCCGAAGTGGCCCCACAGCAGTTCCAATCCTCCAGCTCAATCAGTTCGATGCCCAGCGCCTCACACACCGCCTCGCTTGAAAGGCCATATTCGACAGCCGTGGTGCCCGCCGTACAGCCAGGATAGTATGAGTACTTCAAGGTAGTCTCCTTCATCTACCGTCCTGCTCTCCTGTAGAGCTCCTTCACCTGGTCCAGAGCCTTGACCCGTTCCGGCAGAATCGGTATCTTGCGCTTGAGCAGCAGAGTGATCCCAACATCAATATTGGAGCGAACGATGGAGAAGATGTCTTTGCTCCTCAACACGTATTCGGCCAACATGGTGGTCTCGTGCACTCGCCCGAAGAACTTGATGCTGTCCAGGAAAGCACGATGTAGGGCGTAAACAGTGGTCTCTGGCGGGGCATAGCCTGCCTCCAGGGCCATGTACTTGAGGGTGTCCATCACTGGGGCCAGGCGAATCTTGTTGGGGCAGCGCGTGCCACAGGTCTCGCAGCCCACGCACAGCCAGGGAGTCGAACTCTTGAGCAATGGCTCCCTCATGCCCAGTTGGATCATCTTCAACACCTGGGCCGGCTGGTAGTCCATGGCGTAGGCCGTGGGGCAGCCCACCGTGCACTTCTGGCAGTAATAACAGCGGAAGACGTTCTCGCCACTCCGCCGTTGCACCTCTAGAGCGAAGCTGGAAGTTGGAGGTTGGAGGTTTGAAGTTTGAGATTTGAGATTTGAGATTTGAGATTTCATTCTCTCTCCCCTAAACTGGTCAATTCATCCTCACGGAACGTCGCCACCGGCAACTCATCCTCCAGACTCCTGCCGGGCACGTAATCGAACAGGGCCTGCACCTTCTCCCCCACAGCGCGGAAGATAGTGGTCACTGGCAAATCGTTGGGGCAGGCGCTCTCGCACATTCCGCATCCCACGCAAGAAGTGGCCATGTGATTGAGCCGCGTCAACTGGAAGATCAGGGTATCGGTCGGCATGCGGATGGCGCCCTTGCGGTTAGCCCATCGGAAGTACTGCGCCGATGCATGATCGAAGGTGGCCGTGCGGAAGATGCACTCCTTACAGTAGCAGATTGGGCAAGCCACCATGCAGTTGTGGCAGCGGATGCAGCGCGAGAACTCGGCCAGCAGGCTGGGCATATCCGCCACCCGCTGGCGAAACTCGGCGAAACGACGGTCGCGCTCTGCTGTCCGTGCGGCCACCAGCTTGTCCACTGCCCCCCCTCTATCCCCCTCAACTTTGGGGGGGAGGCCAGCCGTCTCTCTGTCTAGCTCCAACTTCTCGGCCAACTCGTCGCTGGCGGTGATCAATATCTCACTGGCCGTATCCAGCCCGATCAGGCCCAGGGCCAGATCAACGCTCTGGGGAACGGGATACTCGCACATCTGGCAGGCCACGCGGAATTGATGGTCCCCGTGCGGTGCGAAGTGGCCCTCTTTGGCCTGCGCCAACAGACTGGTAGACAAATCACTGTTGCCACCTGCTGCCAACTCAGCATAGTCGTTCATCTCGTAGGTGCCCAGGCAGTCCACGCCGATGAGGACCACGTTATCCAGGCTGGCCTGCTTCAGCTTGACCAGCTCGATCAGAGCTCTGATCTCACAGGAGCGCAGCACTGCCCCCAGCCGGCCCACTGCTCCTGTCTCCGTCAGGTCCGACACCAGCTTGGCGGAATTCACCGGCAGCACCGGCGCAACGGGATCAACGTTCTCTAGCCTGGCCGGATCGGTGAACAGGGTCTGGACGATGTTGTCGCCGGCCGGCGTGTGCCGTGGCACCAGCAAGGCATCCACGCTCCCCTTTTCCAGCAAGCCCCGCAAGAAAGCGGTCATTGTCGCCAGAGCGCTGTCCCTTACTTCGAGTCTATAATTGCTATTCATCCTCTCAGAGTTCCTCCCATTCATCCCGCTGAATTCTGGCTTGCCGCAATATTCTGGCCAGAAGCTCCTTCCCGATGTCACTCTGATGCGGATTCGGCACCCGCAACGTGATGTCACCTTTGATCATAAACTGGTGCTTCCCACCAGAATAGGGACCCTCAAAACCCACCTGTCTCAAACAGCGGATCAAGTCCCTGCGCTTGATTGGGCCGAAATAGGGCATCAGGCGACTTCCTTGATAGTCAGTTCGATTTCACCAACAACCGGTAGTGAGAGATTCCTGAAGACACGGAATAAAATCCATTCCTCCAAGACCTCTTCTAACTCCTCTCGACAAGCCTCAAGGGTATCCGCATTGGCGTAAACACCGGCGAATCCCGGAATCTCCCCATAGAAGGTGCTATCATCCAGCAGGATTTCATACCTTGCTTGATGCATAGCAGCCCGAATGTAGTTCGTCAACATGCTAGACTTCCCCCTTACGTCCCCCACAGCTCCCGCAATGGGTTCGGCCCCTTCTCCTTGAGATCAGCCACCATCGCCTTGACCGTGTCGGCGAAGTACTGGCCCTCGCTGGCACTGATCCAGCGCAGCCACACCCGATCGTCGTCAAAGCCCATCTGCTCTAGGATGCTCTTCATGATGGCCACCCGCCGCCGGGCCTTGTAGTTGCCGCTCTGATAGTGGCAGTCGCCAGGGTGACATCCGCCGATCAGCACGCCGTCGGCGCCACCCAGCAACGCTTTGAGGACGTAGGTCACGTCCAGCCCACCGGAACACATCAGGCGGATGACGCGGATATTGGGCGGATACTGAATGCGCGAGGTGCCCGCCAGGTCCGCCCCCGCATAAGTGCACCAGTTACACAGAAAGGCGATGATACGCGGTTCGAATTCGTCCATGTAGTTCCTCTCCTTCGGATTCGTGTCATTGCGAGCGAAGCGAAGCAATCTCCGACTCGCGACTTGGGGATTGCTTCGTCGGCAAAAACCGCCTCCTCGCAATGACACCAGGAAGTTTCTGCCCTTTAGAATGGCGGGGCACGCCATGGCCGACTCGCAATGACACTCAGGTTACTCTGACATCACTAGCGCATCCACGGCCATCAGCATCTGCTTGGCCCCAAAAGCCACCTGCGCCGTCGCCTTGTTGGGGCACACCATGGCGCAGACGCCACAGCCCTTGCAGAGTACCTCGATCACCTTAGCCACGCGCTCGTCGTAGTCCAAATAGCGAGCCTCATAGGGACATGCCTCCACGCACAGCCCGCAGAAGCTGCACAGCCTGGGATTCACCTGTACGAAGGTGTCCTTGCTCTCCAACTGCGGCAAGCTCAGCAGCGCGGTAGCACGCACCGCCGCGCCCTTGGCCTGGCAGATGGTCTCGTCAATGAAACGCGGTGAATGAGCCAGGCCGCACAGGAAAACGCCCTCCTTGAGGAAGTCCAGCGGCCGCATCTTGGGATGCGCTTCCTGGAAGAAGCCGTCCTCGTTCAGAGGCACGTCCAATACCTCACTCAGAGCCGCATTGTCATTAGGAGCTATGCCCGTGCTGAGCACCAACAAATCGGCATCCAGAGTGATCTCCTGGCCCAGAATGGGCTCGCGCAGGCTCACCCGTAGCCCATCGCCCGTCGCCTCGACGTGGGGCTTTTCGGGCAGTTCGTAGCGGATAAAGACCACGCCCTTGTCCCGCGCCTCCCGGTAGTACAGCTCGTGGAAGCCATACGTCCTGAGCTCCCGATAGAGGACGACCACCCTGGTCTCAGGATTCAGCTCCTTGAGCTTGAGGGCGTTCTTGATGGCATGGGAGCAGCAGACGCGGCTGCAATAGGGGCGAGTGTCGTCACGGGAGCCTACGCACTGAATCATCACCACCGTTTGGAGGTTGGAGGTTGGAGGTTGGAGGTTGGAGATTTGGGCTTCCAGTTCCTTCTGGGTGAGGACGCTTTCGTGCTGGCCGTAGAGGTACTCGGTGGTGAGGGTGGGCTGGGCGCCGGTGGCGACGATGATGGCGCCGTGCTCCAACACTTCGTCGCTCCCGTCAGCCAAAGCCAGGGTAGTGAGGAAGTTCCCTTTCGTTCCTCTGAGCTCCCTCAGCTCTGTGTTGAGATACACGTTGACCAGATCGTTTGCCTCCACCCGCTCAATGAGCGAGGCCAGCAGTTCTTGGGGCTTCCTGCCCTCCAGGGTGTAATGCGCTGTCCGCAGAACGCCCCCCAGCTCCTCATCCTTCTCCACTAAATCCACCCCGAAGCCCAGCTCGGCCAGATCCAGGGCAGCGGTCAGGCCAGCCAAGCCCCCTCCTATGACCAAGCCTCTCCTGCTTACTGGAGATTGGATAATGGATATTGGATATTGGTAGACAACCCGGGTCACGGCCATCTCTACGCCAGCCTTAGCCTTGGCGGTAGCCTGCTGTGGCAAGTCTCGGTGAACCCAGGCGATGCCTTCGCGGATGTCGGCTCGCTCCAACAACTGTGGGCTTAACCCCACCTGGCGCATCAGCGCGGCGAACTCCGGTTGGTAGAGACGATGCGAGCAGCCCGCTATCACCACCCGATTGAGGTCTTGCTCCTCAATAGCCTCTTTGATCGCCGCCAAATCCGCGCCGCAGGCATCCTCCACCACTTTGGTCAGGGCCACGTCGCCCAACTGGCCCGCGTATTCCGCCACCACCTCAACATCCACCACCTCTGAAACCTGGCCCCGGCAGGTGCAGACAAATACTCCCACGCGCGGCTCCTCGTCGCTGACATCCCGCTCGACTTGCGTGAGTTTCGATCCTTCGGCCAGGCTCAGGACAGGGTTTTGCGTTTCGGGTTTTGAGTCAACTCCCAGACCCGAAACTCGAAACACGGAACTCAAAACCCCCGCGGCCTCGGCCACGGTCTCCGGGATGTCTTTGGGCTCCCGGAAGGCTCCGCCCACAAACACGCCAGGGCGGGTCGTCTCGTGGGGCGAAAAGCGGTCGGTCAGACAGAAGCCAGACTCGTTCAGCGCCACGCCCAGCCGACCTGCCAGAGCCTGAAATCCCTCGGGCGGGGCCAACCCCACAGAGAGGACCACCATCCCGAAATCTTCCTCGAGAAGCGTGCCATCCTCGGTGACGAAGGCCACCCGCAGGTCACGGGTCTGGGGCACTTCCTTGATAGAAGAGACCATACAGCGGCGATAAGTGACGCCGGGCAGGGCCTCCACGCGGTTGAAATAGCGCTCGAAGTCCTTGCCGAAGGTGCGGATGTCCATGAAGAATACCGTAGCCTCCAGATCGGAGTCTATCTCCTTGGCCGCCGCCAGTTGCTTGGCGGTGTACATGCAGCACACAGAGGAGCAATAAGGATAGCCGCTGGATTCGTCCCGCGAGCCAACACATTGAATAAAGGCCACGCAGTCGGGAGCCGCCCCGTCGGAGGGCCGTACCAAATGGGCCTGGGTGGAGCCGGCCAGACTGACCATGCGCTCGAACTCAATGCTGGTCAGTACGTTGTCGTAGTAGCCATAGCCGAACTCGCCTTTGATGCGGGCGTCAAACGCCTGGTAGCCAGGGCTTAGAATGACCGTTCCAACTCCGATCTCAGAATGTCGCTCGGCCATCTCCAGATCAATGGCATCCGTAGGACAGACTTCGACGCACTTACCGCACCGCGTGCAGTAGTCCATGTCTATCACGTAGGCATCGGGCACGGCACGGGTGGGCGGGCGGTAGATGGCTTTCACTTCACGCAACTGGCCTTCGTAATCGTCGGGTCGCTCCACAGGGCAGACCTCGACGCACAGGCCGCAGTTGTTGCACTTCTCAACGTCAACGTAGCGCGGTCGGTGCAGAATGGAAGCCCTGAAATCGCCCGCCTCCCCCTCCAGGGAGTCCACCTCGGCGTAGGGCAGGATCTCGATGTTGGGGTGCATCCCGCACTCCAGGGTGGGGCAATATGCGGGCTGGTCGGGCAGCATGATGCAAATACCGCACGAATCGGTGGGGAAGGTGCGGTCCAGCAGGTGCATCGAGCCGCCGATCCCCGGCGCGCTGTCCAGCAGATACGCCTTGTACCCCATCTGGGCCAGCAGTTGGGCCGATCCCATGCCGCTGATGCCGGCTCCGACAATTAAAACAGAACCAACTTTGTCAGTTCCCATCTAGGACTCCTGTACTTTTGAGGTGCGACGCACTTACGAAGTGCGTCGCACCTGGAGTTGCCGCAAGATCACAATAGCCGACGATGCCGCGGCCTTGGCCTGGGCTACGGTGTCGGGGATGTCCTTGGGTCCCTGGCAGCAGCCCGCCAGGTAGATACCGTCTCTGGTAGTGTCCACGGGGCGCATCTTGGGATGGGCTTCGGCGAAGAAACCGTCGGGCGAGCGCTCCAGATCCAACAGCCCTGCCACGTCTTCTACATCCGCTCGCGGCACGACGCCCGTGGCCAGGACAACCAGGTCGGCCTCCATCTCCATCGGCTCCCCCAGCAGAGTGTCCTCAGCCCGCACCACAACCCTGTCGCCACGCTTGTAGATCTCCGACACGCTGCCCCGACGGTACATCACCCCCTCGTGCTTCACCCGGTCGTAGAATTCCTCGTAACCCTTGCCAAAGGCCCGCACGTCCATGTAGAAGACCGTCACGTTGGCTTTGGGCAGTCTCTCCTCGACCAGGTGAGCCTGCTTGGCCGTGTACATGCAGCACACCCGCGAGCAATACTC
>CAZQDO010000003.1:25509-34611 GCA_964592085.1 uncultured Anaerolineae bacterium
CAATACTCGTTGCCCACGGTCTGGTCGCGCGAGCCCACGCACTGGATGAACACGACATCTTTTGGCTGCTTACCGTTGAGGGTGATCACCCCCTTGGTGGGTCCTGAGGCCGAGGCCAGCCTCTCGAATTCGAGGCCGGTGATGACGTTGGGGTATCTGCCGTAGCCCAGCTCTGGCTTGATGTGGGCGTCGAACTGGTCGTAGCCGGTGGCCACTACAATGGCCGCCACCTCCAGCTCCACAATCTCCTCTTTCTGGTCGTGATCTATGGCCTCTCGCTCGCACAGCTTGACGCACTCCCGACACTCAGAGCAGATGCCACACTCCAGACAGCGGGCCGCCTCCTCCATCGCCGCTTCCAGCGTGAAGGTCAACTCTACCTCGCGAAAGTCCTGAATCCGCTCTTCAGGATCCAGCTCGCTGACCGGCAACCGAAGCTTGATCCCTCTCTCCTGGCGGAGCAACTCGATCTCCTCCTCGCTCAGCTCCTCAGGAGGCTTCAACACCTCGAACTCGCCGACGTGCATCGGCTGGCCGCGCAGGTATTGATCCATGGCCCGCGCCGCCCGTCGGCCGTTGGACATGGCCTGGATGGCAATCCAGGGGCCGGTCACCACGTCGCCACCAGCGAACACACCCTGGACGTTGGTGGCCAGGGTATCCTCGTCAGCCACCAGGCGTCCCCGGCGGGAAACCTCCAGGCCCAGCCCCTCGGCGAAGTCCAGGTTGGACGCCTGGCCGAGGGCCGGAATGACGCTGCCCACCGCGATGGTGAACTCCGAACCTTCGATAGGGATGGGCCGCCGTCGCCCGCTGGCATCGGGCTCGCCCAGTTCCATGCGGATCAATTCCAGTCCGGAGGCCCTGCCATTCTCCACCAATACCCTGGTGGGGGTCACCAGAAAGGTGATGCTGATGCCCTCCGCCTCGGCACTCTCCACCTCCTCGGCCAGGGCGGGCATCTCGGCCCGAGAACGCCGATAGAGGATGGATACGTCCGTCGCACCCAGCCGACGGGCCACCCTGGCCGCATCCACAGCGGTGTTGCCACCGCCGATGACGGCCACCCTGTCGCCGATCGCCACTTTCTCGCCGAGATTGACGCGACGCAGGAAGTCCACCCCGTGGATCACGCCCTTCGCCTCTTCGCCCGGCACCCCCAGCTTGCGGCTCTCGTGGGCTCCAGTGGCGATAAACACCGCCTCGTAGTCCCGCCGTAGCTCCTCGAGGCTGATCTCCTCTCCGATGCGGGTGTTGAGCTTTATCTCCACCCCCAGCCGCTCAATGTAGCCTATCTCGTCCTGGAGGATAGCCGCTGGCAGGCGGTACTCAGGGATGCCGACCCGCAGCATCCCGCCCGGCTCAGGCAGGACCTCGAAGACAGTCACCTCATAGCCCATCACGGCCAGGTCGTGGGCAGCGGTCAGGCCTGCCGGCCCAGAGCCGACAATGGCTACCTGATGGCCATTCTTTTCGATCTCAGGGATTTCCAGTTGGTTGATGTCGAACTGCTCGCAGGCGAAGCGCTTCAGGGGACGTATGGCCAGGGGGTCATCCAGGTGATGGCGTTTGCACTCCTCCTCGCAGGGGTGATAGCACACCAGTCCGCAGACAGCGGGCAGGGGGTTGGTCCTGCGAATGAGCCTGTAGGCCTCGTCGAACTTGCCCTCTCGAATCAGGGCGATGTAGCCCTGGACATCCATGTGGATGGGACAGGCCATTTTGCAGGGGGGGGTCTCTTTCTTATCAATGACGAAGGCGTTCGGCACCGCCTGGGGGAAGGAGCGATAGATGGCCTTGCGCTTGACCAATCCCTGGTCGAATTCGCTGTCCATCTCAACCGGGCAGTTCTTGACGCAATCTCCGCAGCCAGTGCACTTGTCCAGGTCAACGTATCGCGGCTTGTTCCTGACCGTGGCCCTGAAACGACCCTTTTGGCCTTGCACGCCTATGACCTCGGAATAGGTCATCAACTCGATGTTCGGATTGCGGGCCACGTCAACCATCTTGGGCGTCAAGATGCACGCTGAGCAGTCCAAGGTGGGAAAAGTCTTGTCCAGTTGGGACATACGTCCGCCGATGCTGGGTTCCCTTTCCACCAGATACACCTTGAAGCCGGCATCGGCGATGTCCAGCGCGGCCTGGATGCCCGCGATCCCGCCCCCGATCACCAGGGCTGCCGGAGAGGCACTACTCCGTTCCATCCTGATTTCGACACCCTGCTCGTTTTCACGCATGAGCTTCCACCGCCAGGTTCATCGCCCCAGAGAGTTCGCCGGCCAGTGCCAGGACGCATAAAAGCCCTCCTGAAGGAATCGCCCTCTCGCCTGTCTAAGAGCGATCAAATCCCGGAAGGGCTCCCAACGTACCGAATCTCCCATTACTATGCTGTTCACCCCTTTGTGTAGACTCTAGCAATTGCACAGTTCAGTTGTGGTTAGAACAACCATTGGTGTCAACTTAAGCTCTGAGCCCCGTCCCCGGGGCGGCCCGGGGACGGGCCTTTGAGCCTTAAGTTGACACTGATGTTAGAACAACGCTCCGGCCAGGCGAATCTCCCCTAACGTCGAGCGATAATTATACTACCAGATTGTCTAATAGGCAAATGCACGTGCCAAGCTTCGTGATTATACCCCTTTTTTGAAAACTGGCAAGCCTTGTTTCACTGATCTGCCAGGGAAACCGCAGGTCCAGTGGTCACGAAACTTGTGCTGCCCGAACGTCCCGGCGGCGTAGTACCAGCTTGGTCAACTCGGCGGCAATGGAGGGGATCAGAATCAGCGGCAGGATCACCAGCCACTCCCGCAAGCCCAGCGGCATGACGGAGAAGAACGGTTGCAGGAAGGGGACGTAGAGCACTGCCATCAATAGCAGGAGGGAACTGCTGACCGCCAGGAGCATCCAGCGGTTGGAAAAGACCCCAATGGAGAAGATAGAGTTGCGCTCGGAGCGGGAAGTGAAGGCCCGCAACAGCTCCGAGGTGGTCAGGGTGACGAAGGCCAACGTCTGCGCTGCTACCAGGTCGCCAGGGAAGCTACGCCTTCCATAGACGAAGGCAGCCAGCACAGCAGCAGTGATAGCCACGCTCTGGATGACGATGCCCCACAGCATCTCTCGATTGATCACCGGCTCACCGGTGGGGCGTGGCGGGCGACGCATGATGCCCGGCTCCCCCTTCTCTAACCCCAGCGCCAGGGCCGGTGCCCCGTCGGTGACCAGGTTGAGCCACAGCAACTGGATCGGCCTAAGTGGCACTGGCAGCCGGGCCAGCATGGCCAGGAAGATCACCAGGATCTCCCCCACGTTACACGAAAGCAGGTAGTACACGAACTTCCTGATGTTGGAGTAGATGACCCGACCCGCTTCCACCGCCGAGACGATGCTGGCGTAGTTGTCGTCAGTAAGCACCATGTCGGCCGTCTCCTTGGAGACGTCGGTGCCGGTGATGCCCATGGCTACCCCGATGTCGGCCCGCTTCAGGGCAGGGGCGTCGTTGACCCCATCGCCAGTCATGGCCACCACGTGTCCCCGTTCCTTGAACGCCTCCACGATCCGCACCTTGTGCTGGGGCGAGACCCGGGCGTAGACGTCCACCTCTTCCACCATGTCAGTGAAGGCCGTATCATCCAGGCGGTCCAGCTCCGCGCCGGTCAGCACTTGCCCCCCCGGCGACAGCAGATCCAATTCCTGGGCGATGGCGACGGCCGTCTGAAGGTAATCGCCGGTGACCATCACGCTCTTCAGTCCGGCCCCTTTGGCCACCTGCACCGCCGACTTCACCTCTGGACGGGCTGGGTCAATCATCCCCATCAAGCCGATGAACGTCAGATCTCGCTCCAGGGTCTCAGCGTTGGGGTTGGCAGGCGGCGTCTCCAGCGGCCTGTAGGCTATCCCCAGAACCCGCAACGCCTGGCGAGACATGGCCTCGTTGGCCGCCAGGATGTCCTGCCGCCACGTCCCATCCAGCGACCGTGCCTCACCGTTGGCCACCACCTGATTGCACCGCTCCAGTAGCACGTCCGGCGCGCCTTTGACGAAAGCAACATAAGGTGAATCAAGAATCTGTCCCGAACCGGCGGTATTGGGCTTTGGGATTTGATGGACTGTGCTCATCCGCTTCCGTTCTGAGTCGAACGGCGATTCGGCCACGCGAGGGCAGGACTTCTCCAGCTCCTCCTTCCACAGCCCGGCCTTGGCAGCGGCTACCACCAGAGCTCCTTCGGTGGGGTCGCCGACCATCCGCCAGGTGGGAGAGCCATTGGCTATCTGGCCACTGGGCTCCAGCACGGCGTCGTTGCACAGCGCGGCACCATAACACAGAAGCCGCGTCACCAAGTCGGCCTGGGGGTCGAACGGCTGGTCTTCTCGCCGGAACTCCCCGTGGGGCTGGTATCCCTCACCGCTGAGGGCAAAGGATCGGCCTTCGGTCCAGCACTGGACGACCATCATCTCGTTCTGGGTCAGGGTGCCGGTCTTGTCAGAGCAGATCACCGTGGCCGAACCCAGCGTCTCCACCGCCGGCAGCCTCCGGATCAGAGCATGGCGGCGGATCATCTCCTGCATCCCCAGGGCCAGGCAGATGGTGACCACCGCCGGCAACCCCTCGGGCACGGCGGCGATGGCCAGGCTAACGGCGGTCATGAACATCTCCAAGAGAGGCAATCCCCTCAACACCCCGACCAACCCGACGATCCCGCAGATGACCAGACAGGCGATCCCCAGCCAGTGGCCGAGCTGGTCCAGCTTGCGCTGCAAAGGGGTGGCTTCCTCCTCGTAGCTCTGAATCATCTCCGCGATCAGGCCGAACTGAGTGTGCATTCCGGTAGCCACCACGATGGCCTTCCCCCGGCCGTAGGTGACCATAGTGCCCATGAAGGCGCTGTTACGGCGGTCGCCTATCGGAAGCTCCCGGTCCAGTAACACCTCAGCGTCCTTCTGTGTCGGCACCGATTCGCCCGTGAGAGCAGCTTCATCCACTTTCAGGTTTACCGCCTCTACCAGCCGCACGTCAGCGGGAACGTAGTGGCCAGCCTCCAGCAACACCACGTCACCGGGCACAAGCTCTCGGGAGGGTATGGTGCGGATGTGGCCCGACCGGATCACCCGCGCTTCGGGGGCGGCCATCTTCTTGAGGGCAGCCAGCGCTTCCTCGGCTTTGGATTCCTGCACCACTCCCAGTATGGCATTGAGGACCACGATGGCCATGATGGCGCTGGCGTCCACGTACTCGCCCAGGAACAGGGAGATGACTGCCGAGGCTATCAAGATGATGACCAGGAAGTTGTTGAACTGGCCCAGCAGCAGATGCCAGAAAGTTGGGCGGGGACGCTCTCTCAACTCGTTGGGACCATGTTGGGCCAAGCGAGCGCTGGCCTCTTCGTCACGCAGCCCCACGGTCAGGTGGGTGCGCAAAACGCCAACCAGGCTCTCGACCGGCTGGACATGGGCAATCTGTGAGTTCACGTTTGCGATGTCTGTGTTCATCTTTGCTAGAGACGGGCGCGAGGCAGCTTCTCCAGGTCAATCTCCCCTTTGCAGGAGGGGCAGATGCCACCGGCTTGCTGCACTCGTTCCACCGTGAAATCCAGATAGCAGTGGGGACAGATCACGTGCTCTTCTTTTTTCTCAGCTTTCTTGTCGTCCTTGGGTTTCTTTTTGCCGAACAGGGGCATGGACCACCTCCTAACCTGGACAAGCCAGGACCGAGATTCTCCGTTGGGCGAAGGTCTCCGACCGAGCCCCACCTAACGGCTGCGGTCGGAGACCTTGCCGAACTTTCGAGAAGCGGTTGTTGTTCCACCCAAAATCCTTGCTTTTGGGCGCAAGGACTTCGTCGGTAAGGTACTAATAATCATCAAGACGCCCCCGCCGGAGCCTCAACATCAGCAAGGCAAGCGAGGGCGCCTCTTGGAGCGAGAGAGCTGATTGGCCTGCTACATCAAGATGATGGCCACCAAGGTAGCCGCGACCACACCGGCGATGCAGGGCCAGAAGTTCTTGCGGCACAGGTCAATGGCCGGCACTCCGGTGATGGCGGACACGGGCAGCACCGCCCAGGGAACGATCGTCCCGCCACCAATCCAGATCATGGCGATCTGGCCCAGCGCGGCCAGGGTTGCGGTATTCAAATGCAATGCCTGGCCCCAGGAAGCAGCGAGGGCGCCCATCAGTGGCAGGTCGTTGAAGCCAGAGCCATCCAGCCCGGTGATCCCGGACAGGATGGTGTGCATGAAGCCCACGACGACCTTGTTCAACGGGATGGCATTGCCCAGAGCCTTGATCAGGTCAATGATCAGTGGCCTGCCCGACGCACCAAAGATGGCCTCGCTGTGCTCTGGCACGCCCATCAGGTAGAAGCCGGCCACGATGAACACTGGCGCGAAGACCTTCATTCCGAACATGAACCCCTCGCGCAGGCAGTCAGTGACCTGCTCGGCGCCTTTCCCCCATCCATGCTCGCAGATGCAGAAGATGGCCAGGAGAATCAACGAGGTACCACCCAGCACGGCAGTGGCGTCACCGCCTCGGATCTCCATGAGGATCAGGATGACCACATCCACCAGGAAAACCAGCGGCACCAGCCAGGCCGCGACTTTGGCATAGGGGGCGTACTCTCGAGCCTCGGCAGCGGCCGCTTCCTCCTCAAACTTGAGGTACTCTGTCTCGGTCACGGTGTGGCTCTTGATGTCCTTGCGCACCACCAGGAACCAGGCCACCACCAGAGCGACGACGGAGCAGACGATGTTGAGGGGCGTGCTGGCCGCCAGGATCTCGCTGACAGACACACCTGCGGCCTCGGCCGTCAGTTTGGGTGCGCCCTGGATCACGTAATCGGTGGACAGGCAGATGCCGTGGCCGAAGAGGTTCATGGCCATAGCAACGGAGATGGCTGGCAACCCAACAGCGAGGGCGGCCGGGAAGAGGATAGTCCCCACCAGAGCTGTGGCTGGCGAAGGCCAGATGAACAAGGCGGCGACGTACATCACCACGCCGGTGATCCAGAAGGCCAGGCTGGGGCTGCGCATCAATTGCCGGGCCGGGCGCACCATCAGGTAGAGCGCTCCCATCCCCTCCAGGCCCTTGGCCAGGGACACGACGATGGAGATGATGAACACGATGTCCAGCAGAACCACTCCCGACCGAAGCATGCCATTGAAGATTCCCTGCAGGCCGCCGATGGGACTGCCCAGCAAGATCCATCCTAGCAGGAACATCCCGACCAGGGCCACGATCGAGGTGTCCTTCCGCAGAGCCAGGGCCACGAAGATCAGGATCACAAACAAGGCATAGACCCAGTGGGCTGCGGTCAGTTGAACTGCTTCTCCCATTAGAATTCCTCCTTTTGTCTTTGTGGGCCCCCTGGCAATGTGGCCAGGGGACCAGGTTATGGTCTCATTAAGCGCCTCTCGGTTAGCGGGAGGCTGGTCGCTTGACAGCGGAGAGATTGTACAGTACAATACCCCATGGAGGGGGGAGCTCACCCAGATCGGGACTGCAACCACGAGTTTCAGTTGGTCACAAGAGTTAGCGGCGAACGATCAGGGCCACTGCCTGTCAGCCAGACCTGACAGCGCAGCGAGAGCGGCTTGTGGCTTATTGATTTGAGTGACCTCCCCTTCCCCCGTGTCTCACTCCAGCAGCCGCATTCAGGTCGCAAGCCTGTTTTATTTACCTCATTCAATACCGCGTTTCACCTCCTTGCTTGTGCGCTCATAGCCAGTGCGTCCTCAGCTCTTCCGGCTACCCCACCTCCTGGGCAAAGAAATCCTTGAACCCAGCCGCCTCCACCCGTTTTTGGATGACCTCGACGTCGGTGGTATAAGTCCCCAACTCCTTCATTCGCTCAAAGTACGTCGCCCCGGAGAAGGTGTACTTCCTGGTCATCCCCTCCTCGGTCTGCATCTGCTCTCGCACGAAGGCAATGGCCTCGCCCACGGCCGTGGAACGAGGAATGGTCACCAACGGCTTGCCCAGAGCCCGGCGCACGGCGTTATGTCCTGCCAGCGTGCCAGTGCAGATGGCCTCGGTGTGGCCCACCAACAGTCCCGCCTTCTCCCCGGCGCAGAACAGGTTGTCCAGTCCCTCGACCTTCAGGCAATTGTCACGAGGCGAAAGGGCCAGGTAGCGAATGGAGTTCCCTCGGCCGCCAGCGTAGGGGTCCTCGAAGCGAGAGTTCTCCATGCCTGGGATGCGTCTGAGCTCGTCCAGGGGGTAAAACGGCGTCATCAGCTTGACGTGGCCGGTGTCCAGCAACACCAGGTTCTCGGCAAAATCGGCCAGCGCGTACTGCTGACAGGCCTTGATAGCCAGCTTCTCCTCGTGTCTCAGATCTTTGGGGATGGGCACCACCGCCACGCCAGTGCGATTCAACGCAGCCACGATAGTCGGGTCCACCGAATCCTTGTGCAACTTGCAGGAGCCGCTCATGGCTCCAATACTGCCGTCGGGCTTGTGGCTCATCATCTCCTTGACCCCGGCCCGGGCAGCAATGCTCACCCGCCCACCCCAACTGGGACAGCGGAGAACGCACATGGCGCACCCGTTGCCGTACTTGCGGCAGTTCCCCTGGGGGCCAGCGGTACCGGTAGCCTCTACGAAAGCATCCCCCTCTAACTGCTCCTCCGTCTCCATACAGACCGCTTCAATCCTCCCGTCGGTCTTGATGACCTTGGAAGCCCGACTCATCAGCCACAACTCCACGCTCTGCTCCAGCAGGTAGCGGCGCATGGTCGGCTCCATCAGGGCCACGTCATAGAGGCTGGCGTGCTGGTGTCCGGGGAACGCGACGTTGGTGTGGCGAGCCACCTGATCCGCCAGACGGAACAGATCCCCTCCACCCATGGCGATCATCTCTTCGGCGGCGGTGAAGCGGCCGTTGTTGCGCATGATGCCCCCCACCAGCCCGGTGCCCAGCAAGCAGTCGGTTCTCTCCACCAGGACGACCTCCGCTCCGGCCTTCTTCGCCGACAATGCCGCCGCGCATCCGGCCCACCCCCCGCCAATCACTACAATTCTCGGCATCTCTATCCTCCCCTCTTTTGCTTTGCCCTTTGAAACTTCTCCACCGGCGGCAGCTCGGTGGTCTCACATTCAGTCACAATG
>CAZQDO010000004.1:0-33266 GCA_964592085.1 uncultured Anaerolineae bacterium
TGGTCGAGGGGGCCTCCGGATTGTGTTTCCGAAGGGGGATGATGAGCTCCTGGTCTATTTGCAGGAGTTCAGGGCTCAGGATAGCATTGGCTTCCTGGAGGGCCTCGGCGCTGATCCCATACTGCTTGGCGATCCCGATGATGGTATCGCCTGGTTGCACGATGTGGATCACCGGCGTGGGGCTGGGTGCAGGAGTGAAGGTCAGAGCAGGGGTGGCCGGCGCCGGCGTCGAGGTGGGCCTGGGTGTCACCGTTGGCAGATTGACAGCACCAGCGGGCACTGGTGTGGGAGTGGGCACTGTTATCACCTGACCGCAGCCACATAGGATCAGTGCAATGATGGATAGGGCAACGAAAAAAATTCTCATTTTCGCTACTCCACGACGAGGGGTTTTAGATGGGCCTAATTATACCAGATAGAAGGTAAATCGGCAAAAACCGGCCTTGTCAGAAGTGGAAAATTGTGTTACACTATCGCTACCTTCTGGTAGCCCAAGACCCTGACTGCCAACACACCAGAAATCACTCCTGATTGCGACTGAGGAAAGAGATGAACCATAAGTATCTGCAAATTCTCGAACTACCCAAAATACTGAAGCGGCTGGCGGAACACACTTCGTTCTCTGCCGGCCGGAAACTGGCCTTGCGCTTGCAGCCCTCTCCTGATTTTGATGAAGTGGCCAGGCGACAGGGGGAGACCGGCGAGGCCAGAGCTCTGCTGGATGCCAGTGCCGATGTCTCCCTGGGTGGGGCGCGGGACGTGCGCCCTCTGGTGGACAGAGCGGAGCATGGCGCTGTCCTGTTGCCCGACGAGCTCCTGGACGTCCAAAGCACTCTGGCCAGTGGACGAACCCTGCGACGGGCCATCACCCGCCTGCGCGATCAATTCCCCCTTCTGGCCAGCACTGCTGCCAGGGTCGAGGAGTGCCCTGATGTTATCGCCGAGATCGCCCGCTGCATCAACGACCGGGCTGAGGTGGTGGATGGGGCCAGTCAGAACCTGGCCCGCATCCGCCGCGAGCTGAGGCAGGCCCACCAGAGGCTGATGGCCAAGCTGGATAGGATCGTGTCCGCTTCGTCCAATGTCGCCTTTCTCCAGGAGGCCTTCATCACCCAGCGGGGCGGGCGCTACGTCATCCCGCTCAAGACCGATTTCAAAGGGCGCATTCCCGGCATCGTCCACGACCAGTCAGCCAGCGGCGCCACCGTCTTCATCGAGCCCATCTCCACCGTCGAGCTGAACAACCGCTGGCGAGAGCTGCAACTGGAGGAGGAGCGGGAGGTGCAGCGCATCCTGGCAGGGCTCTCCAACCTGGTGGCCGAGGAAGGCGAGTTCATCCAGCGCACCGTCGAAGCTCTGGCCGAGCTTGACCTGGCCTTCGCTAAGGCCAGATACGCCGAGGAGATCGAGGGGGTGGAGCCTAAGCTGGTCGCTTTCAAGAAAACGGCCGACGGTCTGCACCCTGGGTCCTGCATCCAACTGATCAAAGCCCGTCACCCGCTGATTGACCCGGCCAAGGTGGTACCCATTGATGTCTATCTGGACGAAGACTATTTCATCATCGTCATCACTGGGCCTAACACCGGCGGCAAAACCGTTTCCCTTAAGACGGTGGGTCTCCTATCCTTGATGGCCCAGTGTGGATTGGCCATCCCTGCCGACCAGGGCTCCGCCCTCTCCGTGTTCAGCGACATCTACGCCGACATCGGCGACGAGCAGTCCATCGAGCAAAGCCTCTCCACCTTCTCCGCTCACATCACCAACGTCATCAGCATCCTGGACCAGGCCGGAGAGCGCTCCCTCGTGCTGCTGGACGACCTGGGAGCCGGCACTGACCCAGGCGAAGGTTCGGCCATCGCCAGGGCACTGCTTTCTCACTTCCTGCGACGGCGGATCACGTCCTTCATCTCCACCCACTACCCGGAACTGAAGTTCTACGCCCACACCACACCGGGGGTGGAAAACGCCTGCGTGGAATTCGACCTGGAGACCCTCTCACCTACCTACGAGCTGAGCATCGGCTTGCCTGGCCGCAGCAACGCTTTCGCCATCGCCCGACGCCTGGGCCTCTCGCCCGAGATCGTGAGCGAGGCCGAGAGCCTGGTCTCGCCAGAGAGCCTGGAGACGGAGGGGTTGCTCGCCGAGATCAAGCGGGCTCACCAGGAGACCCTGGCTGCTCAAGAGGCAGCGGAGGCGGCCCGGGATCGGGTTGAAGGACTGGAGGGAGAACTGCGCCAGGAGTTGACCGACATTGAGAGAACGAGGCGCGAGATACTGAGTACTGCCCGTGAGGAGGCTCAACGGGAGCTAACAGAAGTGCGTGCCGAGCTAAGGAAAATCAGATCTGGGCTGGGCACCACCGCCGCCACCCGGGAGTGGATGGCCCAGGCCGAAGATAAACTGGCCTCGCTGGAGCCCCAGCCTGTCGAGCACATCGTTCAGCCACGCTTCGTGCCCCAGCAGCCGCTAAGCCTGGGCGACACTGTCTGGGTGGCGAGCCTGCAAGCCACCGGCGAGATCACGGAGCTCGTAGGGGACGAGGCCGAGGTGCAGGTGGGCTCTTTTCGGATCAGGGCTGAAGTGGGCGACCTGGAGTTTAGAGGGAAAGCCGCCAAGCCACAAATCACGGAGCGGGCAGTGAGCGTTCCCAGGGTCGCCTCGCCCGGCCTGGAACTGAACCTGCGGGGGCAGACGACTGAGCAGGTGTTGCCTCGCCTGGACAAGTACCTGAACGACGCATACCTGGCAGGGTTGCCCAAGGTTCGCATCATCCACGGCAAGGGAACCGGGGCGCTCCGGCGCGCTGTGCGCGACTTTGTAGCAGGCCACCCCCTGGTAGCCTCCCACCGACCTGGCGACCGCTACGAGGGTGGGGAAGGCGCGACGGTGGTGGAGTTGGCAGCCAGGTAAATTTGAATTTGACAAAATCCTCGCTCTGTGTTATAATGTGAACGTTCACGGTGAACGTTCACATTATTTGCTGTGCACACTCCTCGTTTCTACTCCTGTTAAACTCCACGAGGTTTCGATGAAGCGTAAGCAGATCACCATCGAAGATGTCGCTGCCCTGGCAGGCGTCTCCCGCCAGACTGTTTCGCGTGTCCTGAACGACAAAGACATAGTTGCCGAAGCAACCCGCCAACGCGTGCTATCCGCGGTCGAGGAGCTAGGGTACCGACCGAGTAAGGTGGCACGGGCTATGGTTACACATCGCACCGAAACCGTGGGCCTCGTGGTAGGTGATATTGCCAACCCCTTTTTCCCCGAAGTTGCCCGAGGAGTCGTGGATACAGCCCAGACCCAAGGGTACAACGTTTTCCTATGCAACTCTGATGGGAACGTGGAGCAAGAAGCCCGCATCCTGCACTCCATGGCCGAGCACGCCGTGGATGGCATCATCATCTACCCTGGCTTTGGTGGTGGGAATAACTTGAGGGCTTTTGCGGAGCACGCGCCGCTGGTGGCGATCAACTGTTTTTTCGATTATCCAGGAGCCAGTCGGGTTATGGTAGACACCCGCCGTGGAGCGAAACTGGCGGTGAGCTACCTGATTGACAAGGGACACACTGCCATTGGCATGCTAGCCGGGCAAGCCCCATCTCTGAGTCTCATGCGCCGTGTCCGGGGGTATCGTGACGCACTGATGGCCCACGGGCTTCCCATCGTCACCGAGTGGATCTTACCTGGCTCCCCGGTCGTGGCGCGTGGCGTCGAGTCAACCCGGCAACTGCTGACTCAATATCCCCAGATGACGGCGATTTTCGCCTACAACGATTTGCTGGCCGTGGGTGCCATGCGGGCTTGCCAGGAACTGGGCCGCCGTGTACCCGATGATTGCGCTATCATTGGTTTCGATGACATTCCACTGGCTGCGATGTTGGCCCCACCGCTGACCACGGTCGGCGTGGACAAGTATGACCTAGGACGACAGGCAATGGGCCGTCTGTTGGATATGTTGGACAGTCCTGGGACCACCTTTCCTCCTGTCTATCTCAATGTCGAGTTGGTCATCCGGGAGTCGGCATAGAAGGGGCAGCAAAGTGATCCACTCAGATGCAAACACGATCCTGGAGATCAAAAACCTGAAAACCTACTTCTTTCTCGACAACGGCACGGTAAGGGCGGTGGACGGGGTCAATCTGAAGTTGGATCGCCATACTACCCTGGGCCTGGTCGGTGAAAGTGGTTGCGGCAAGAGTGTCACGGCCCTGTCGGTCATGCGGCTCATCCAATCCCCCCCAGGCAAGATCGTGGAGGGTCAGATCTGGCTCTATCAAGATGGGGGCAGGCGAATCGTGGATATTGCCGACCTCGACTCCCGAGGTCCGGAGATGCGGAGCATCCGCGGTGGCCAAATTGCGATGGTTTTTCAGGAGCCAATGACCTCTCTGAACCCCTTGTACACGGCGGGGTCACAGATCGCAGAGTCAGTGCAGTTGCATCAGAACGTTAGCCGTAAAGAGGCCATGGGCCGGGCGCTGGCGATGCTCTACAAGGTCCGCATCAGCGATCCTGAGCAGCGACTCCACGAATATCCCCACCAACTGAGCGGCGGCATGCGGCAGCGGGTGATGATTGCCCTGGCCCTGTCCTGCAATCCTGCGATCCTGATCGCGGACGAGCCCACCACGGCCCTCGACGTGACGGTCCAGGCCCAGATCCTGGACCTGATGCGCGAATTACAGAGCGAGTTTGGGTCTTCTATCATCATGATCACCCACAACCTGGGTGTGATCTCCCAGATAGCTGATTGCGTGGCGGTGATGTACCTGGGCAAGGTCGTCGAATATGCCGACGTGCGGACGGTATTTCACAACCCCCTTCACCCCTATACCCTTGGGCTTTTGAATTCCGTTCCAGTATTTGGCAGGAAGGAGAAAAAGGTGCTGGTACCCATCGAGGGGATGGTTCCCACCCCCACCGAAATCATTCCGGGCTGTGCGTTTGCACCGAGATGTCCCAGCGCCAAGAAGATCTGCGAGGAGAAAGAGCCTATCCTGCGGGAAGTCGAGCCAGGCCATCAGGTAGCCTGCTGGCCTGCTTGGGTTGAGTAGCCGAAGGCGTATCGAAACCAACGAGGCATCGCCAGCAGGGTGATGCCAAGTGTTGGCTGTGGCAGACTTGTCGAGTGGGTTCTTTATTTCAGGAAGGAGGTGATGAAACGGGACCAGACGGGGAAGTGCGGAGGGATCTTCCACCCTCAGGTTGATTCGCATCTCATGACACAAACAAACTAAGGAGGAAGAAATGTACAAGAAATGGATGAATTTGATCGCCTTGGTGGCGATGGCTGCCCTGATACTCCCGTCCTGTGCCACACCCACCCCCGAGGTGATCGAGAAGGAAGTAATCGTCGAGAAGCCGGTGGTCGAGACCGTGATCGTCGAGAAAGAGAAGGTCGTCGAGAAGCCGGTGGTCGAGACCGTGGTGGTCGAGAGGGAGAAGATCGTCGAGAAGCCAGTGGTCGAGACCGTGGTGGTCGAGAAAGAGGTGGTGGTCGAGAAAGAGGTCGAGAAGCTCGTCGAGGTCGTCGGCGCCATCCCCTACGCCGAGAGTGTGCCCATAGGCACCGGCCCCGAGGCCAAGCGCTTCAAACTCGAAGAGGTTATGACCTACGAGGCGCTGCCTGAGTACCATCAGGCTCCATGGTTGGACGCGTTCGTGGCCGACGGGACGATCCCACCCGTCGAGGATCGCCTACCCAAAGAACCGCAGGTCATGCTGGCCTCTGGCATGTCGACCGGCGTCGGGACGTACGGCGGCGTGTGGCGCGACTTTTCCGCCTGCCCTACCGAGGGCTGGAACCTGGGTGCTGGCCAGACGCAGGGTTGGTTCGGGATCAACATCATCTACGAGGAAGCACTGCTGATCACTGGTCCCTTGTTCAGGTCCGAAAAGGTTGAGCCGTGGCCCAACCTGGCCAAGAGCTTTGAGTGGTCGGACGACGGCTACGAGCTCACCATGCACCTGATCGAGGGGGCCAAGTGGTCCGACGGAGAGCCTTTCAGCGCGGATGACGTCATGTTCACCTGGGAGTACTTCATCCTGGACCCCAACGTCAACTCTTTCACCTCCCGCACCACCTGGCAGATCGGCGGCGAGGACGTCACCCTGGAGAAGGTGGACGACTATACCATCAAGTGGACCTTCCCCGTGCCCTTCCCCGTCCAGAAGCTGTTCAGCATGACCGAGTACAACTTTGCAGTGTGGCCCAAGCACATCTGGGAGCCCCTGCACCCGGCCTTTTCGGACAACGACTACATCGCCTTTGAGAAGGCCTGGCCGGCAGACAAGCTGCCCAACGTCGGCATGGGCCCCTGGATCGCGGTGGAGTACAAGACCGACGAGCTCATGGTGTTGCGTCGCAACCCCTACTACTGGAAGGTGGACGAGGAGGGAAACCAGTTGCCCTACTTCGACGAAGTGGTGTTCGAGAAGGGCTCCACCGGCGTGGGCCGCACGCTGAGCACGCTGGCCGGGAGCGCGGACCACAGCAACCTGGAGAACCCCAGCACCTTCAACGAGACACTGAAGCGGGCCGCCGAAGCGGACGCCCACTTCTTCGTCACCTGGGGCCCCGAGATGCTCGTCTTCCCGCTACTTATGAACCAGTCGGCCTCGTTGGGCGTGCAGGATGAGCGGGACGCCGAACTGCGCAAGTTGTTCCGCAACGTGACCTTCCGCCGCGCGGTGAGCCAGGCGGTTGACCGCGATGGCATCGCCCAGGCGATCATACGCGGTCCCTTCCTGCGCGCCTGGCCGGGTGGCCTCTACCCCGGCGCGGCCGAGTACGATCGCGCCTCCGTCGTCTACTATCCTTACAGCCCCGATACCTCGCGCAAGCTACTGGCCGAGTTGGGCTTCGAGGACACCGACGGCAACGGCATCCTGAACTGGACCGAGGGCCCGCTGGCTGGCCAGGACCTGGTGATCGCCTTGATCGCCACCGAGGACCAGGCGGAGTCGGTGAGCGTCGCCGAAGCGCTGGTGCCGCTGATGGCTGATGTCGGCATTCAGGTGAACTTCCGCCCGGTCAAGGCCACCGTACGGGACGATTCGATGGTAAGTGGTGAGTGGGAGTGGAACGTGGACCGCGGCGGTTATGAATACGCTGTGCCCTTCTCCTATGCCACAAGCCTGGCACCGATCACGAAGGAGAGCCCAGCCTGGCACCGCGAGGGCGAGCAGCCGCGCGAGCTCCAGCCCTTCGAGGAAGAGCTGGTCGAGATCGTGAACGAGTTCGCCCTGGAGCCGGATGCCGAGAAGCGCAACGAGCTGATGTTCGAGTACAACCGCATCTTCACCGAGAACGTCTACCTAGTCGGCACCGTCATCGGCAGCTACGGCCTGGCCCTGGCCAAGCGCTTCGACAACATCCCCGCTGGTTCGACGCCGTTCTTCTATCACTGGACCTGGGCCAACGTCAGCCCCGAGCAGATGTGGACGGCGACCGAGGAGCAGTTGACGCAGATCCGGCCCAATGAGATCCCGATCTATGAGTAACGTGGGCTAGTAGAGAACAGCAGGAGGAGGAGATATCTCCTCCTCCTGCTGCCTTTTCTCACAATCGCTGAGGATTAGCCTATGATCAACTACATCTTGCGTAGATTACTGTTCGCCGTGGTAGTGCTGGTCGGGATCAGCGCGGTGTCCTTTGTCGTCATCCAACTGCCGCCTGGCGACTTTGCTACTGTGTACAAGCAGCGGCTCATCAATCAGGCCGGTATGTCAGCGGCCGAGGCAGAAGCAATAGCGGATGTTTTCCGGGAAAGATATGGCCTGGACAAGCCTCTACCCATTCAATATTTCAACTGGATCAAGGGCATCGTGACCGAGGGAAACTTCGGCTTTTCTATGGCCTATGGGAGGGACGTGGGGGTGCTGATCAGAGAGCGCTTGCCGCGCACCATCTTGCTGGCTTTGCTGGCCCACGCCACTTCGACCCTGGTTGGCGTCGTCGTCGGCATCTACATCGCACCCCGCCAGTATAGTCTGAGTGACAACGTTGCCGCGTTCGTGGCCTTTATCTTTACCTCGTTGCCCCGCTTTTGGATCGCGCTAGTCATCATCTATCTCCTCGTTTTTGTGTTTAAGCAGCAACACGTCAGCTCTTTCTTTTCCCCACAATACGTGCTCGCCCCGTGGTCCTGGCCCAAGTTGCTGGACTTCATCAAGCACATCTGGCCGGTGGTCGTGATTGCCGGCCTGGGGGGGGTGGCCCGGAACATGCGCGTCATGCGGGGGAATCTACTGGACGTGCTGAACGCGCAGTACGTGACGACGGCACGCTCCAAGGGGTTGACGGAAAACAAGGTGATGTACAAACACGCCGTCCCCAACGCCCTGCATCCGATCATTATGTACCAGGGTATGGTGCTGCCCTACATGGTGCAAGGCGAGCTACAGGCAGCCATTGTGATGAGCATCCCAACCATCAGCCCCATGTTCTACGATTCGCTCATCAATCAGGACATCTATATTACGGGCGGTATCCTGTTGATGTACAGCGTGATGCTGGTGGTAGGCAATATCCTGGCCGATGTCTTTCTGGCCATGTTGGACCCGCGCATCCGATACACCTAGCGCACGTCCGAATTCCTGATCGTTTTGGGAGTTGAGACATGAGTCAAACGGAACTCATCGAACCCACGATTTCCGCTGTTCCGGAAGAAAAAGAACTGCACGAGAGCTATTTCCAGCTCGTCTGGCAAAGGTTCAAAAAGAGCAAGCCGGCCATCGTCGGCGGCTTGATGATCCTCACACTGGTCATCCTGGCGGTGTTTTCGGACTTTTTCTCACCCACCGATCCACTGAAACTGAACATGCCAGCCAGCTTCACACCCCCTCAGCAGATCCACTTCATAGATGCCGAAGGCAAGTTTCACCTGCGGCCCTTCACCTATTTGCAGACGGTCGAGCTTGACCCTACGACCTATGCACCCCAGTGGACGGAGGACCAGAGCCAGCGTTACCCTCTCAGGTTTTTCGTCAAGAGCTGGGAGTACAAGCTGCTGGGCATCATCCCCTCCCGCTGGCACCTTTACGGCGTGGAGGAGGGAGGCACCGTCTATCTCCTCGGGACCGATAAGTTCGGTCGGGATCTGTGGGGGAGAGCCTGTCGCGCGGGACGCATCTCCCTGTCCATGAGCTTGTTTGCCACTTTTATCAGCGTCTCTGTAGGCTCTGTTCTGGGCGTCGTATCCGGTTATTATGGCGGTGGGATTGACAATGTGTTGCAGCGCTTCGTCGAGTTCGTCCAGTCCTTTCCCCAGTTGCCTCTGTGGATGGCTCTGGCAGCCATCATCCCTCGCACCTGGGATTCATTCAGGGTTTTTGTCATCATGGCTTTCATTTTCGCCCTTCTGGGCTGGACTATGCTCGCCCGGGAGGTTCGTGGCAAGGTGATGGCCTTTCGGGAGACGGACTTTATCCTGGCCGCCAAGGAGATGGGGGCCTCCGACCTGCGCATCATCTTTCGTCACCTCTACCCCAATTCCTTGAGCCACATTATCGTCGTTTTGACCCTAACCATTCCGGACATTATCCTGGCGGAAGCTTTCCTCAGTTTCCTGGGCATTGGCATTCAGGAACCTCTGACGAGCTGGGGGCTTCTCATGCACGATGCCCAGAACCTGCAAACCCTGGGCTCTCACCCCTGGATCATGAGCCCTGTCGTCTTCATCATTATCGCGGTGTTGGGATACAACTTCCTGGGCGATGGGCTGCGAGACGCGGCTGATCCTTACGCCATCGTGTAAAGAAGAAAGAGCAAAAAATGGAAGTCAGCGACAACATCATCCTCGAGGTCAAAGGTCTCAAGCAGTATTTCCCCATCTTCACGGGTTTTTTCCAAAGAGTGGCGGGCTACGTGAGGGCAGTGGATGGGGTGAGCTTTTTCATACGAGAGAACGAGGTCCTGGGCCTGGTGGGGGAAAGTGGCTGTGGCAAAACCACGACGGGACGGACGATCCTGCGCCTCTACGATCCCACTGCTGGAGAGATCTGGTACCGTAAGGGGACCGGAGAGCGGGTGGAGATATCTCACCTCAGCCAGAAAGAGATGAAGCCGCTGCGACGAGAGATGCGCATGATCTTCCAGGATCCTTTCAGCTCTCTCAACCCCCGGCTGACAGTCAAGGACATCATCAGCGAGCCGCTCGCTATCCACAGTGTCGCCAGGGGGAGAGCCATGGAGGACAGGGTAGCGGAGTTGATGAGGGCGGTAGGACTGGACCCCGCCTGTATGCGCCGCTATCCCCATGAATTCTCTGGCGGGCAGCGGCAGAGAATCGGCCTCGCTCGAACCCTTTCGCTCAGCCCTCGCCTCATCATCGCCGACGAGCCGGTATCCGCCCTGGACGTGTCCATCCAGGCCCAGGTGCTCAATCTCCTGCAGCAATTGCAGGAAAGGCTAGGGCTCACCCTGCTATTCATCGCTCACGACCTGTCCGTGGTGGAGCACGTGTCCAATCGCATCGCCGTGATGTACGTGGGCAAGATCGTCGAAATGGCGGGGACAGAGGAGATGCTCAGGCATCCCTTGCACCCTTACACCGAAGCCCTGATTTCCGCTGTTCCACCGGCAGACCCAGACATCCGTCTCCATCGGATTGTCCTGGAGGGCGAAGTGGCCAGCCCATCGCACCCACCTGCGGGTTGCATCTTCCACCCCCGATGCCGCTACGCTGAGGATGTTTGCAGCCAAGAGGAGCCACAACTGGTCGAGGTCGAGCCCGATCACTACGTCAGTTGTCACTTTGCCGCAGAGCTGAGTCTACAGGGGATTGAGGGCTGAACGCAGGCGAGGCAGAAACATCCCACCCTCACCCTAACCCTCTCCCTGCGAGGGAGAGGGAACTTGCCCCTTCGCCCCGTTGGGGAGAGGGCGGGGGTGAGGGGAAGCTTCCAAGGTGGGGATTGCTTCGGCGCAAACAACGTGCCTCGCAATGACAACAGGCGGAGCTCAACATTGTCGAGATAGGAGGACGGCCTTGAAACGATCTTTGATCCTTGCTCTACTCGTCGTCCTGGTGGTATCTGTACTGTGCGTGGCCGGGGTGATTGAAGGATACGCCGCATCCCCGCTGTATTCTCCTGCCGGTGTAACACCTACGCCGAAGCCCGTGCTCCCATCGGGTATGGTGTCTGGCGTGGTGTGCGACGCCGTGGGGCCAGTGGCCGGGGCCACCGTGCGCGTGCAGCTCACCGACAACCAAACGACCACTGCTGTTGATGGCTCCTTCACCCTTAGCGGCATTACCACTGGTGTGCCGGCGAACATCACCGCCTGGGCCGAGGGTTATTACATCGGCTCGACCAGCGCCACCCCTGGCCTGGAGCCTGTCACCATCACCCTCAAACCTCTTTACACCACCGACAACCTCGATTACGAATGGTTCTCGTACGAGGGTGTTACGGGCTCCGCCAGTTGCGCCCCGTGCCACACCGCCTATACCGAGTGGAGAGCTGACGCCCACTCCCAATCCGCCACCAACCCCCGTTTTCTGACCATGTACCAGGGCACCGATGTGCAGGGCAATAAGAGCCCGCGCACCCAATATGGGGCCGATGGTGTTCTGCCCCCCGATCCCTCTCAGCCGTACTACGGCCCTGGCTACAAGACCGACTTTCCCAATCGGGCGGGCAACTGCGCCGCCTGCCACACTCCGCTGGCATCTAATATGGAGCCAAGCAACACCTGCGGCTGGTCGGGCTGCCACACCGAGCTGACGGGGCAGCGATCGCCATCCGTGCCCGATCCGATCGCTTTGCCCTCAGATCAGTATGGCGTCAGCCCCACCGACCTCACCGGCGACGCCGCCGATGGGGTGGGCTGCGACTTCTGCCACAAGATCGGGGACGTGATACTCGACCCCGACACAGAGTTGCCTTATCCCGACAGCCCAGGCATCTCCTCCATGCGCTTGTATCGTCCCGATGAAGGGCAGCAGCTCTTCTTCGGCACCTTCGACGACGTGGCCCGGCGGGTGACTTACCTGCCGTTAGAGGAGGAGAGCGCTTTTTGCGCCCCCTGCCATTATGGGGTCTTTGACGCCGTGGATGGTAAGTACGGTGGGGTGGTGATCTACAACTCCTACGGGGAGTGGTTGGAGAGTTCCTACAGTGACCCGGAAACTGGCCAGACCTGCCAGGACTGTCACATGCCCACGGTTGACTACGATTATTTCGTCTACCCCGCGTTGGGCGGGCTGCATCGTGATCCCGATCGCATCCACGACCACTATATGGCCGGGGCGAGTGACGAGACGCTGTTGCAAAACTCCATCACCATGACCACCACGGCCCGGTTGAAGGGGCAGGAGGTGCTGGTGGAGGTGAGCATCAACAACGACAAAACCGGCCACCACGTTCCCACCGGCGTGCCGTTGCGCCATATAATCCTGGTGGTGCAGGCCACCGACGCCGACGGCAATCTGCTGCCGTTGCGCGATGGCCCGGTGCTGCCCGACTGGACTGGCAACTACGCCGGGCAGTCGGGGCAGTACTACGCCAAGATCCTGGAGGATGAGTGGACCGGCGAGTCGCCGACGGGGGCCTACTGGCGAGACATCCGCCTGGTGGAGGACACACGCCTCGCGGCCTTTGCGACGGACGTCAGCCAATATGCCTTTGCTGCGCCCGCCGAGGGCTCAGCCACCGTCGAGGCGCGGCTCATCTTCCGCCGGGCCTTCCAGGAGTTGATGGAGCAGAAGGGGTGGGATGATCCCGACATCGTGATGGAGGAAGAGACCATCGTGGTGGGTGTCCCCTAGACGAGTTGTCAAGGTGCCAGGCACTTGCGAATAGCTGAGTGATTGAGCGAACTCACCTGGATTGGAGGCACTGTAGCCCTCAAGAAGCCGATGAAAGTGCCTGGCACCTGAATGCTTGCTTTGGAGGTCGAACGTGAGTAAGCCTGGTAGAAATGCCGCCTTTCTGGCCTATCTCCTGCCCATCGTGGGTTGGCTTTACGTGCTTCTCTTTCGAAAGAAGGACGAGTTCGCCGTATACCATGCAAAACAATCCATGATGCTCACGGTGGCCGCCGTAGGCGCGCCGGCGGCCTGGGCACTTTTCGCCTGGATCGTTTCCTGGCTTCCTTTGGCTGGCCCCATCATCGCGGCTGCTCTATTTGCCCTGGTCATACTCGCATACATCTTCCTGGCCGCAACCTGGGTCATCGGCATGGTGTATGCGTTACAGGTGAAGATGAAGCCTGTCCCCGTGGTGGGGGGATGGGCAGAGCGGATTCCTATCTGGTAGGTGCAACGCACTTACAGAGCAAAAGGGAGGGTGCAAATGGCTGAAAAGCTATTTGGCAAAACGGTGGCCATCATCGTGGCCCATGAGTTCGAGGACGTCGAGTTGCTCTTCCCACTGCTGAAGCTCAGCGAGGAGGGGGCTGAAATCGTGGTGGCGCCCGTGCACGAGGGCCTCCATCCTCGCCCGTACGTTGAAGGGAAGCCTGTCACAGGCCGCTTTGGCCACACTGTCCCCATACCCGTCATGGCGGAGGGCAACAGGCACAGCGTGAGCAGCGTCGAGGAGCTCAGCGCGGATGACGTTGACTGCGTGCTCTTCCCAGGTGGGTATTCCCCCGACGCCTTGCGACTGCACCAAGGGACCCTCGATCTGGTGCGTGAGTGTCACCAGCAGGACAAGCTGCTGGCCGCCATCTGCCACGGCCCCTGGATTTTGATCTCTGCGGGGATCATGGAGGGGAAGCAGGCCACGGGCTACGTCGCTGTGCGAGACGACCTGGTGAACGCGGGGGCCGAATTCGTGGATGTGCCAGCGGTCCGGGACGGCAACATCATCACCGGCAGGGTGTCTGACGATCTGCCTGAGTTCTGCCAGGAGATCATTGAGGCCCTGTCTGAGTGAGCCGACAGAATTACCCATCCTGGGACCGAGAATCGAAGACCTTGTTGAAAAACGCATCTCCAGTGGGAGTCCTCAACTTGTTGAGGGCTTTCTCGCCTGCAAACCAGGGCTGCTGTGGGGACACCCCGAACAAGTTCGGGACTCCGGCGCTTTCCGGCGACTACAGGGCTAGCTTGATGCGTATGGCGATGAGATGCCTTCAGATAGCCCGCACGAGCGGGCTTTGACTTTGTGGCGTAGGATGTGAGCAATGCGTGACGAGCAATCAGAAGCAGAGACCTACCAGCCGGTTTTTGATGACCGTTTCAGTTGGCGGTCCATCAGGCAGAGGCCCAAGCGCAAAGGCCTGATCCTGGCCACCGCGACACTCGTAGGCATCATTCTACTTGCGGCATGTGCAGTTTACGCTGTGGGGTCTCTGAGTCCTTATGCTTTCGCTTGCAGTCGGGACAACCGAGACGAGGCAATTTGCTTTGTCTTCTTCCGACAGTCTTTGCCTCCAGCGTGCCCGCCAGATTGTCATGCAGCCGACCTCAGCGAGGCTAACCTGAGCGGTGTTGAGCTCAATAAGGCCGATTTAAGCGCAGCCATCCTGCGCAGAGCCGAGCTGCGCGAGGCCAGACTGATCAAGGCCGATCTGAGCGGTGCCGATTTGAGTCGGGCAGACCTGCGTCGAGCCAACCTTTTGGCCGCCTACCTGCCCGAGGCCAATCTGAAAAGGGCCGATCTCACCAGGGCTGACCTGCGTATAGCCAACCTGGAAAAGGCCGATCTGAGCCTGGCTGACCTGTTCGAGGCCGACCTGAGTGCAACCAATCTGCGCTGGGCCAACCTGGTGAGGGCTGATCTGGCCGGGGCGGACTTGCGCGAGGCCATGCTCTTCGAGGCCGATCTGCACGAGGCCGATTTGAGCGGAGCCAGTCTCTATCAGACCTTCCTGCGCAGGGCTGATCTGAGCGGGGCCGTTCTGGAAGGAGCCGACCTGCGCCTGGCTGACCTGCGCGAGGCCAACCTGAGCGGGGCCAACCTCAACGGAGCGTGGTATAACGATACGACCCTGTGGCCAGAGGGTTTTGACCCCGCCCAGGAGGGCACAGTTTTCCAATACTGATCGAGGAGCTGAAAGGAGAGTTTTGATGCCCAAAATCACCCTGATCGGCGCCGGCAGCGTCGTCTTCACCCGCAATCTGAGCAGCGACATCCTGCTGACGCCAGCGCTACAGGAGAGCACCATCGCCTTGATGGACATTGACCCTGAGCGATTGACCCAGGCTCAGAATTTGGTGCAGGCGATTATTGACCAGCGTGGGTTAGAGGCCCAGGTGGAAGCTACCACCGACCGGCGGGAGGCTGTGCGAGATGCGGATTACGTGATCACCACCTTCCAGCAGGGTGGGCTGGATGCCTACGCCCTGGATATTGAGATCCCCCAACGGTACGGCGTGGAGCAATGCGTGGGCGACACGCTGGGGCCGGGCGGTGTCTTCCGAGGATTGCGCACCATCCCGGTGCTGATTGACCTGTGCCAGGACATGGATGACCTCGCGCCGGACGCGCTGCTGCTCAACTACGTCAATCCGATGGCGGCCAACTGCTGGGCCGTGGACGTGGCCACCGGTCGCCCTCACGTGGGCCTGTGCCACAGCGTGCAGGGCACCAGCGAGATGCTGGCCCAGTGGATCGGCGTGCCCTACGACGAAGTGGTCTACCTCTGCGCTGGCATCAACCACCAGGCCTGGTTTCTGGAATTCCGCCGGGACAAAGAGGACCTCTACCCGCTGATCTGGGAAGCCATTGAGCGGCCGGAGGTTTACGCCCAGGAGCCGGTGCGTATCGAGCTGATGAAATACTTCGGCCACTTCGTCACCGAATCCAGCGGCCACGCCAGCGAGTACCTGCCCTACTTCCGTAAGAACGCCCAGATGGTGAACGACGACCTGGTGCCGCGTTTCACGGACAACGTCAACCACTGGTTCGACTTTGGCCGCACGGGTGGCTATCTGCGCCACTGCATCAACGCTTTTGCGAAGGCCCAGAAAGAATATCAGGAACTACTGGAAGGCGTCAAGGATCTGCCCACCGAGCGCACGCACGAGTACAGTTCTTACATCATTGAGGCGATGGAGACCAACCAAGCGGTGCGCATCAACGGCAACGTGCCCAACTGGGGCTTGATTGACAATCTGCCCCAGGGGTGCTGTGTGGAAGTGCCGTGCCTGGTGGACGGCAACGGTGTTCAGCCCACAGCCGTTGGCGCGCTGCCCACCCAACTGGCTGCCCTCAACCGCACCAACGTCAACGTGCAGGAGCTCATCGTCGAGGCTGCTCTGACCGGTGACACGGAGGCGGTTTACCATGCTGTCATGCTCGACCCACTGACCGCCGCTGTGTGTACCCTGCCCCAGATCCGCTCCATGGTGGATGAACTGTTGGCGGCGCAGAGCCAGTGGTTGCCGCAGTTCTAGTAGGGCTGGCGACCGAGGTCGCGCCTGTAGGGCCTTTGGCCGGGCATCGGCCTCCGCCGACGCAGGCCCGACCGCGTAGGCGGTCGACCGGCGTGGATACGCCCTACCAGGCGCGGTTTCAACCGCCAGCCTGAGCTGACGAAAAACTCAAATCAAGAGGAGTCTCTTTGATGACTAAAATCGCCTTCATCGGCGCAGGAAGCTTGGAATTCACTCGTAAACTGGCCAGGGACCTCATGACCTTCCCCCTGTTGCAAGACGCCACGCTGGCCTTGATGGACATCAACGCCGAACGCCTGGATTTCGCTCAGAGGTCTGTCCAGAAGATTGTGGAGTTGGGCAACTATCCGGCCACAGTGGAGGCAACCACGGACCGGGCGGAGGCCCTGAAGGGTGCCGATGCCGTGCTGGTCACCATCCTGGCCGGGGGGACGGACGTGTGGCGTCACGACATCGAGATCCCCAAGAAATATGGGGTGGACATCAACATCGGCGATACCCGGGGCCCATCAGGTATCTTCCGAGCGCTGCGGACCATCCCGGTGATGCTGGACATCGCCCATGACATGGAGCGCTATTGCCCGCGCGCCACCATGCTCAACTATACCAACCCTATGGCCATGCTCTGTCGCGCCATGCAGCGGGAGACCAGTATCCGCCTCACCGGGCTGTGCCACAGTGTCCAGGGCACAGCAATGATGCTGGCTCGCTGGATCGGTGCGCCTATGGAAGAGATCACCTATACCTGCGCCGGTATCAATCACATGGCCTGGTACCTGAAGTTTGAGTGGAATGGCAAAGATGCGTACCCCCTCATCCGCAAGGCCATTACGGAGGATCCAGAGATTTATAACGAGGAGATCGTGCGCAACGAGATGTTCCTCCACCTCGATTATTACGTGACCGAGTCCAGCGGACACAACTCCGAGTACAACTGGTGGTTCCGCAAGCGGCCCGATCTGATCGAGAAGTACTGCACCCACGGCACCGGTTGGAATCCCGGCGAGCACGCCTACATCCTCACGGAATATCAGAAGCGCGAGGACACCTGGCGTGACGAGGCAAAAAAGTGGTTCGCCGACGACACGCCCATTTCGCTGGAGCGGGGGCACGAATACGCGGCCTACATCGTCAACGCACTGATGGGGGGTGAACCCTTCGAGTTCAATGGCAACGTGCCCAACACGGGTCTGGTCACCAACCTGCCTGAGAACGCCTGCGTGGAAGTGCCGGTTTGGGCCAGTCGCAAGGGGTTAAGCCCCGTGCAAGTGGGCGCACTGCCGCCCCAATGCGCAGTTCTCACCAACCTGAGTTCCACACTTGAGGAGATGGCAGTCGAGGCCGCTCTCACTGGCGACACCCGGCTGGTCTTCCAGGCCATCGCTTTCGATCCGTTGACGGCCTCTGTCCTCTCGCTGGCCGAGATTAAGCAAATGGTCAACGAAATGTTCCAGCAAAACCGGGACCACCTGCCTCAATTTCAGTGATCAGTGATTGCCTGAGAGGAGAAATTAGAGAACCATGCCCAAGATCACCTTCATCGGAGCTGGCAGCACCGTTTTCGCCAAGCGTCTGCTGGTTGACATCCTGAGCTTTCCTGAGCTGGCTAACTCCACCATCAGTCTGCACGACATTGATGAGAAACGCCTGCGCACCTCAGAGGTCGTGGCCCGCAAATTAGCCCAGGCCCTGGACGCTCACCCCACCATCGAAGCCACTACTGACCGCCGGGCAGCTCTGGATGGCGCGGATTATGCCATCAGCATGTTCCAGGTGGCGGGTTATGAGCCGGGCACGGTGATTGACTTCGAGGTTCCCAGGAAATACGGCCTGCGTCAGACGATAGCCGACACCCTGGGCATTGGTGGCATCCTGCGTGCCCTGCGCACCATCCCCGCCCTGCTGGAGATGACCCAGGACATGGAGGCACTGTGCCCAGGCGCCACTTTCCTGAACTACGTCAACCCGATGGCCATGAACTGCTGGGCCATCAGCCGGGCCAGCAAAGTCAAGACGGTGGGGTTGTGTCACAGCGTCCAGGGCACGGCGGCACAACTGGCCTACGACATCGGCGTGCCGCTAGAGGAAATCAACTACCTGTGCGCGGGCATCAATCACATGGCCTTCTACCTGCGCTTCGAGCGCAAGACGGAGGACGGCGTCGAGGACCTCTACCCGCGCATCCGTCAGGTAGTAGAAGAGGGGCGGGTGCCCGACTGGAACCGGGTGCGCTACGAGATACTCACCCGCCTGGGCTACTTCGTCACCGAGTCCAGCGAGCACTTCGCCGAATACGTGCCCTGGTTCATCAAGCGGGATCGCCCAGACCTGCTCGAGCGATTCAACGTTCCGCTGGATGAATACATTCGGCGCTGCGAAGCTCAAATTGGCCTGTGGGAGGTTATGCAGGAGAGTCTGGAGGACCCCGACATCTCCATTGCAGAGGTCGCGTCTGAGATGTTGGAGAGCGCTCGCAAGGCATTGGAGAGCACGGTCATGCCGGCCCATTTCATTGAAGAGATATTTGAGATGAGGATGAGCGGCGAATACGCCCCGCTGATTATCCACAGCATGGAGAGCGGCACACCCCGCGTGGTCTACGGCAATGTGCCCAACCGTGGTCTGATTGACAACTTGCCCCCAGGCTGTATCGTGGAAGTTCCGTGCGTGGTGGACAAGAACGGCGTACAACCCACCCGCATCGGTGCCCTGCCGCCGCACCTGGCCGCGCTGATGCAGACCAACATCAACGTGCAGGCATTGACGGTGGAAGCGGCCCTGACGCACAAACGAGGGCACATCTACCACGCCGCCATGCTAGACCCTCACACCGCCGCCGAACTGGACCTGGATCAGATCTGGAATCTGGTGGACGACCTGATCGAGGCGCACGGCGACTGGTTGCCGACCTATCGGTGACGTCTGGGGCCGAAAGGACACAAGAGGCAGACCTCCCAACCTGTCCCTCAGACAGGTTGGGAGGTCTGCCTCGTTTTTGAGCTGGGGATCATTTGGGGGCAGACGGTCGAGGAAGTGTTGTCTAGCTCACAGATTACCAGCAGAGGCGGCTCCCAACATGCTCTCAGTCCAAGTCACTTGATCCGTTAAATCCCACAGTCCGTTGTCCCTTCCCCACCACCACAAAATGCGACAACCCAAAAGCCCGCAGCGGTGTCCTTTCCAGGAAATAGGTGACCCGGCGCAAAAGTCTCCCTATCCCCGGACGGCGGGCCGCGATCTTATCGTAACCGGGGTAGATTTGGGTGTGCACGATGATCTCCACATCCAGGCCGTCGAACAGTCGGCAAATGTCACCGCCGGTGTAAGTTCGCACGTGGGGGCAGAGGCGTCGCCGCAGGAAATCTGGCAGGTAGTTGACCAGTGGGATGTTGCCGAAGCGGTACGTCCCCCGCCAGAAGATGCCGTGGGTCTCCAGGGGATAGAGGCGGTTAGGAGCGAAGATGACGATGCGGCCTCCCTCTTTGATCACCCGATGAGCCTCGCGGATGGCCTGCTGGTCGTCTTCAACGTGCTCGATGACCTCGTGCAGGAGCACCACGTCGAAGAAGCCGTCGGGAAAGGGCAACTTCTCCGCTGGAGCCAGGTGGATGTTGGGCAGCGTCTGGCTCGCCTCCGCCACCTTCTGCGGGTCCACGTCCACGCCGTAGACTTCCTCGCTGAAAGCCCGCATCTTCTTCACATACATCCCCAGCCCACAGCCCACGTCCAGGATGCACTTGCCCTCCAGCGGCGCATACTTGCGGATCAGGGCCAGTCGCCTGTCCTGCCCAAAGCGCCAGACATAGCTGGGATGGCCGAGGGTGATGGCTTTTCTATCCCGGTTCACTGTGTTGATTCCTTTGCATCCTCCACCAACCCCGCGACTCCCAAAGCAGCCAGGGCGAAGATGCCGGCCGCGCAAGGGAAGATGAAGCGGAGGCCTATTCCTGTGGCGATAGCTGCGCCAACCATTGGAGCTATGGCATTCGCCATGGAGACGGCGCTGGCGTCCAGGCCGTACACGATCCCCTGCCGGCCTTCTGGGGCCAGGTTGGCTAACGTGGCACTGACGGAAGCCAAGACACCCCCCAGCACTACGCCCGCTGCAGCTTGCAGGATCAGCAATTGGGTGGGTGTGTGAACGAAGGACTGAGGGACGTACAGCGCTGCCGCTCCTAGCGCACAAGACACCAGCACACGCCGATGGCCGATGCGATCACCGATTCGCCCCAGGGTGACCGCACCCAGGGCACTGGCAGCCGCTCCTGCCCCCGTGATCAACCCTGTGACAGAGGCCACCCGTTCTCCATCTGGCATCAAGGACTGAACGAAGAGCGGCAACATGGGGCTTACGATCCTCGCCCCAAAACGCATGACCACCCGGGTGCCGAACATGATCAACAAAGCCCGCGATCGCAGCACCAAAGCCAATCCCTGCCGGAATCCCTCGACTGCACTCGTGCCGGGGCCATCGGCTGGCGAGCCCCCTTTCTGTTGGGATGGCTCGAAGTGCTCCTCGACCAGGAAGAACACGCCCAGGCCCGCTACGAAGAGCAATGCGGCCGTCACCCAGAAGGCAGCCTGATAGCCAAAAGCGTCGGCCACCAAACCGCCCAGCAGTGGGCCGGCCGAGGCCCCGCTGTAGACCGCCATCTGCAACAGCCCCAGAGCATAGCCGGCTCTCTGGCGGGGCGCTGAACTGGCTACCAGCGTGGTGGCCGCAGACACGGTGCCTGACACACACCCCTGCAATATCCTCAGGATCGCCAGTTGCTGCACGCTGCGTGCAAATCCCGTGGCGCCAAGCAGCACTGCTCCGCCAAACATGGCGCGCACTACCATCAATTTGCGCCCGTAGCGATCGGCCAGGGAACCCCAGATAGGGGCAAAGATGGTCATGGTGATAGCGTGGCCAGTTAACAGAAGCCCAGACCAGATTGCCGCCTGGTCCAGGTCGGTCACTCCCAATTCCTGCACGTAGTAGGGCATGAAGGGCATGACCACGCTGAAGCCAGCGATAGCCACCAGCTCCGCCACCCAGATTACGTATAGATTGCGCTGCCAACCTCGCTTCGACGAATCCGCTTCCATCATCCTACAGTCTTTGGTGCGAAAAGAATGCTGTGCGGTGCTACCGCACAGCATCATCAGTCCATATTGTACTACAAGTGGCTTGGCAAGTAAAATCTCACCTCACGTAGGCTCACTGGTTGAAACACAGAGAATCTCGCCGCCGTGAAGACGTCCCGATACACGCCTGAGCTACCTTCCTACGGCAGGATGATCTTGCGGATGCGGTTGTTGTCCAGTAAGTCTTTGTTAGTCTGCTTGGCTCACAGCAAGCAGTCTTCGCTTGGCTATTTCGCAGTAGTTTCTGTCAATCTCGACCCCGATTCCTTCCCTGCTTGTCTCAAGACAGGCGATGAGGGTTGACCCGCTTCCGAGAAAAGGATCGAGCACTGTATCCCCTACAAATGTGAACAGCTTTATGCATCTCCGTGGCAGCTCTACGGGAAACGGGGCCGGATGTCCCACCCGCTTCCTGCTCTCTCCACTGAAGTTCCACACCCCATTGGTCCACTCCATGAACTCTTCTCTGGTGATATCGGATTGTCTGCTCCCACCCGCTTTTTTCCACTGCTGCTTGTAAAGAACAACGATCACTTCCACCGGTGCGATCACGTAAGGGGCTGAGGCGCTGAGCCAGGAGCCCCACGCCGTGCGCCTGGAGATGTTCTGCTCGTTCCAGATGATGGTGGAATGATATTTCCAGCCAACCTGCTTGGCAATGGTGGTGATGTCGGCGCAGACGCTTTGTTGGCCGCCTTTGTTCTTGTCCAACGGGATGTTGAGACAGAACCGGCCGTCGTCTTTTGCCAGCTCCAGACACCTGGCCAGCCACTCCCTGGTAAACTCCAGGTACTCTTCATAAGAAATGTCATCGTCATAAGAGCCGTATTTGATGTCCACGTTGTAAGGGGGAGAGGTTACGATGAGGTCAATGCTGTTTTTCTCCACGCACGCCGTGGTTAGAAAATCGTCGTGGTAGATCAACACCGGATCTTTACGAAAGCAGGGATGGCCTTTTCGCGGAGACGCCATCGTATTCCCCGAAGATTTCGGCCATTCATCCCAAGCAATGGCCTTGAGCTTTTCCGTCTCAATCAGGGTTATTCTGTCCGGTCGCCCCGGCCTGCTATAGACCTTGTATCTGGCAGCTTTTGCCAAATGTACTGTGGTGTTCAGGTCAACCAACTGCTCTACCAATTCGATCAGGTCGTCACGCTTTACAACAACCAGTGCATCCTTCTTCTCGAAAGCGATCAGCTCCGCTTTTCCGCCGTATAGCCAGCCACGGTCATTCTCCCTCACGCCATGTAGCTCTATCCACATCCATTCGTCCTGGACATGAGAATCAAGGCGACTCAACCGCTTCATGCCCTTCACGTCAACCCTGTATCTTTCTGCCCCTTTCTCGATCAGAAGGTCCCAGTGGTCATGGACGTTGGCGTAGCTTGAGGCCGCCGTTACCTTCCACCCCTTTTCAGCGGCGATTCGGGCAAAAACGGTTTCTGCCCTCTGCCCTATTTCGAGACAATCTCTCTTGTCGTGCTTGTTGCGTTTGTCGTGCATGGCATAACCTGTTCGAAAATAGCCCGCACTTCGGCGGGCTCTGGGGGAGACGATCCATATATCGCTTGGAAATTTGGCAAGCCCCACTTGCCTACTTGATCACCAGCACCTCATCTACGGCCACCCTGAAGCCGGCCAACACCTCCGAACGAGCATCCTCGCCTGCAGCCCACTTACCCAGCAGTTCGTAAGCTCCCTCGCGGAGGGTGAACACCTCGACTGTCCGTCCATAGGGATCCACGATCCAATACTCCCTCACCCCGGCTTGCGCGTATTCCACCGGCTTCTCCAGGCGATCCGTGCGCCGGGTGCTGGGAGAGAGTACCTCCACCACGAGATCCGGCGGGCCATAGGCCTGCTCACCGATGCGATCGCTGTGTTCCCTGGCCACAAAGAGAATATCCGGCTCACGAATCTTGCCAGGCCACAGACGCACCGGCAGCGGGCCTATTTGAACGAGACCTAGATCTCGTTCTTCGACAAAAGCTCTCAGCCTGGTGGCTAGTTCGAATACGATCAGTTGATGGGTGTGGGTTGGATGAAGGGGCATGACCAGTTCTCCTTCTGACAGCTCGACAAAACGGTTTGTCTCCGGCAAGATGAAATAATCCGCCTCCGTCCACTGCCCCCGAGGCGGCCACAACTGGGCCACTTCAACCGTCAGTTCCAACGGTTGAATAGCTGCTTCCGCCATGCTGCCAGATGTAGTAGCTCTCATCGTACACCTTGTTTCCAGGGGAATTCGTAAGCTCGTAGATTCGTAAATTGGTACATTGGGTACGAACCTACGAATCTACCGTAACTGACTATTGCTTCTCGTAGGGTATGCCGTCGGCTGCCGGTGGGATGGCTCGACCGACGACGCCGGCCAGCACGATCATGGTCACGATGTAGGGAGCCATCAGCAAGAACTCAGAAGGAATGGGCACGCGCAGGATCTGCAGCTTGATCTGCAAAGAATCGGCGAACCCGAAGATGAGCGAGGAGGCGAAGGCTCCAAAGGGGTTCCACTTGCCGAAGATCATCGCCGCCAGGCCGATGAAGCCTTTGCCTGCAGTCATGATCTCGTCGAAGCGGCCCACCGAGCCGATGGTGAAGTAGGCCCCGCCAATGCCGGCCACCACCCCGCTGAGGATGACGTTGACGTAGCGCACCAGGTAGACGTTGATGCCCAGGGTGTCGGCGGCGCGGGGGTGCTCGCCCACGGCGCGGGTACGCAGCCCCCACGGCGTGTAGAACAGCACCACGTGGATGATCGCGGCCAGGATGAGCGCCAGGTAGACAATGAGCCCGTTCTCAAAGAAGATGGGGCCTAACAGGGGAATCTTTGACAGGAAGGGAATGGGGATGATGGGGAAAGTGCCGGAGTTGTTCAACCCATCAATGTTCTTCTCCAGGAAGCGGGCGCTGATGAAACTGGTGGCCCCCGCGGCGAAGATGTTGATGGCCGTGCCACTGACGATCTGATCCACCTTGAAGGAGATGGAAAGCACGGCGTGGACGGCGGCCAGGACGGCTCCGGTCAGCATGGCCGCCAGAAGCCCGACGTACAGATTGCCGGATATCGTGCCAGCAACTACGGCGGCTAAGGCCGAGAACAACATCATGCCTTCGATGCCGATGTTGACCACGGCGCACCGTTCGGAGATGACGCCGCACAAAGCAGCCAGGGCAATGGGGGTGGCTCGCACCAGTGAGCTGGCCAGCATCCCCACCAAGTTAAAGGACTTGCCCCGGGTGGCCCAGGTCAGGAAAGCGGCAATGAAGAGAACAGCTACCACTCCCAACACCGCATCGGTGGAACGAAAGCCGCGCACCAGTTGCCATGCGCCCAGGATCAGGGTGAGGAGGGCCAGGACATAGATGGTGGGCTGCACCGGGAGAACCAGATCCGGGATCTTGATGGCCTGGGAAACATAGCCGGGATTGAGCCCGAATTTGGCCTCCACACCGGGCTCCAGGGACCTCCCGAACAATAGAGGAATAGCCAGGCCGATGACCAGGAACAGAACGCCCATCCACCGCCCGCGGTCCATCGAGATGATTCTCGTTTGTGGTTGCACAGTACTGATCGCCATGAAGAATCCTTTCTAATCTAAGGGATCGGGGAATCAGACAATCAGGGAACTAGGGGATCAGGGATTGCACCCTGGTTTCCCAATTCCCTGATCACTGATCCCTGCAACTAGCTTCCCCATCCTCGTGTCAGCACAATCTCCTCTTCCCGAGGCATACGGATACGATAGAGCCAACGGATGATGACAGGAGCGGCCACGAAGATGATGATCAGCCCCTGGATGATGGAGATGATGTCAATAGGGATGCCGGCTATGGACTGCATGCGGGTGGCACCGCTGCGCAGGGTGCCGAACAGCAAGGCTGACACGACGACGCCCAGCGGGTGGCTTTTTCCCAGCAAGGCCAGGGCAATGGCGTCGAAGCCGTAGCCGGCCGAGAACCCCTGCCCCACCCAGTGATCCGTCCCTAATACCTGCGTGGCTCCAGCCAGTCCCGCCAGCGCGCCACTGAGGATCATAGCCAGGACGAAGTTCCAGGTGATGTTAATGCCGGCATAGCGGGCTGCGTCGGGGTTGGCCCCCACAGCGCGAATCTCGAAGCCGATGGTGGTCTTGAATAGCAGCCAATACACCACGGCCGCCACCGCCAGGGCCACGAAGAAGCCAACGTGGAGACGTATTGGGGAAGGAAGTAAACGAGGTAGCGCTGCAGTCGCCTCGATCTGGGGCGTGAGAGGGCGATAGCCAGGAGCTTTCATGGGACCGTTGAGTAGCCAATCGCTGAAGCGGAAAGCGATCCAGTTCATCATGATGGTATTGACTACCTCATGGGCTCCGGTGACGGCCTTGAGATAACCAGGGATAGCCCCCCAGAAAGCTCCTCCCAGACCTCCGGCCAGCAGGGCCAGGGGCAGGTGGATAAACCAGGGCAGGTTGGTGAAGGTGTAGCCGACCCAGGCCGAGCACAGCGCCCCAATAAAGAATTGCCCTTCGACGCCGATGTTGAACAGGCCGCAGCGGAATCCCAGAGCCACGGCCAGACCGCTGAGAATGTAGGGCGTCGAAGCGACCAGGCTCTCGGTGATGGGCCAAAGGGATTGCAACAGAGGCTTGGAGTCCCCGTTGGCCAGATAGGCTTGGAAGCCCTGGTAGATCTCCGACGGATTGCCAATGGATCCCTGGAAGAGGGCGCCGTACGCCGTCGAGATGGACTTCCAGGTGGCCGAAAGAGCTGTCCCTGGCGCGCTCAGGAAGTTGCGGTACGCGGCTACTACGGTGGCATCGGTGATGACGATGACGATGGCTCCGATAACTAGGCCGGTGAACACGGCCAGGGCCGGAACCAGCACTGCCCTAAAGAGGCTTCGCCAGGCTGGCTCCCCTTCGACTGCCTCGGAGACTTCGGCCTCAACAGCTTGTTGTTTCCTTTTTTGCTCGTTGCTAGATTGGTCCAAGGCTCACTCCTTTCCTGTTAAAAAACCCGCTCGACCTCGACCGCCTCTTCCTCTACGACGGGCGGAGCTACCTCGATAGCTTCTTCTGGCTTGGCTCCAGCCATCAGCAGACCCAGGTACTCCTTGTTGACCCCTGGTCCTGGTACAATGTCCATGATCTGGCCCTTATACATCACCGCGATGCGGTCGGACAGGGCGATGATCTCGTCCAGCTCCGGAGAGACCAGCAGCACCGCTGTTCCCTCATCCCGCTTCTCGATGATGCGGCCGTGGATGTACTCGATGGAACCCACGTCCAGACCTCGTGTGGGTTGGGAGGCGATGAGCAGCTTGATGGGACGGGAGAACTCTCTGGCCACGATGACCTTTTGCTGATTCCCACCGGAAAGATTGGACGCGGGCACGAATACGTTGGGAGTGCGCACGTCAAACTCCTCAACCAGTTCGCAGGACGTGGCGATGACCGACTCCTCCTGAGTGGCTATGCCTTTGGCAAAGGGCGGCAAGTAGTACGAGCACAACACCAGGTTGTCGTGGACCGGGAAGCTGAGGATCAGGCCGTGTCGCTGCCGGTCCTCCGGCACGTGGGCTACTCCTTTCTCCAGAATCTTGCGAGGGTTAGCATGGACCAGAGTCTCGCCCAAAATGCGTATCTCCCCGCCAGCAATGGGTTGCAGCCCGGTGAGGGCATACACCAGCTCTGTCTGTCCGTTGCCCTGCACGCCGGCGATGCCCAATACCTCTCCCTCTCTCACCTCGAAAGACATCCCGTTCACCGTCATGTTCTGACGCTCGTCCCGTACCTGCAGGTCTTTGACCTCCAGCACCACATCACCGGGGGAGGCCGGCTTCTTGCGCACCACCAGGTCCACCTCGCGCCCCACCATCATGGCCGCCAGTTTCAACTCGGTGGTTTCATCCGTCGTGGTGGTGCCCACCACCCGGCCGTTCCGCAGCACGGTGATGCGGTCGGCCAGGGCCATGACCTCTCTCAGCTTGTGCGTGATGAAAATGATGGACTTGCCCTCAGAGACCAGGGAACGCAGTACTTCAAAGAGGTCTTCCACTTCCTGAGGAGTGAGCACGGCGGTAGGCTCGTCCAAAATGAGGATGTCGGCCTCGCGGTACAGCACCTTGACGATCTCCACCCGCTGCTGTACGCCGACGGGGATGTCTTTGATGTAGGCATCCGGATCCATTTCCAGCCCATGCTGTTGGGAGATTTCCCGGATGCGCTGTTCCACCTGGACCTGATCAAGGAAGATGCCGTTGCGGGTGGACTCCACACCCAGCATGACGTTCTCTGTGACGGTCATGACGGGAACGAGCATGAAGTGCTGATGCACCATGCCGATGCCCTGAGCAATGGCATCGGAGGGGTCCTGGATCTGCACCTCTTGGCCATTGAGTATGATCTGGCCTTCGTCCGGAGTGTAAAGACCGTACAGGATGTTCATCAGGGTGGTCTTGCCCGCCCCGTTTTCACCTAACAGGGCGTGGATTTCCCCCTGCTCCAACGTCAGGTCAATACGATCATTGGCCAGCACGCCGGGGAAAGCTTTGGTAATGCCGCGCAATTCTAGCACTGGGGGCATATTCATTCTCCATGATGAGCTTATGATGGCCATTGTGGGCTACTTTAGCCAACAATACAGCCATTATAACCTATTTTGTACAAAGGCGCAAACCAGGTTCTCTCAGTCCTCGGCCGCCTCTCCGCTCAGCACCTCCCGCGAGCGACCAGCCCCTGCCTCTGGCCCGACGATGCCTTGTTCCTCCAGGAGGTCTATGAGGCGAGCGGCCCGCGAGTAGCCAATGCGTAGCTTCCGCTGTAGGAGGGAGATAGAGGCCCGATTGTGCTGACGCACCACCGCGATGGCTTCCTCCAGGAGGTCATCTCTCCGGCTGGCTTCCTCTTCTTTGGCTCTCATCTCCTCCCAGAGCGGTTGCTGGGCCATCTCCTCCGCTCTGTAGAAGCTGAGGGGGAGGCTTGGACCTACCTCCGCTCCCTTCCAGTAATGTACCAGGCGATCCAGTTCCTTATCAGAGACAAAGCAACCTTGTAGTCTCACCAACTGGCTGGAGTCCGAAGCCATGTAGAGCATGTCGCCCCGTCCCAACAGCCTCTCTGCTCCCACCATGTCCAAAATCACTCGCGAGTCCACCTGGCTGGTAACGGCGAAGGAGATGCGAGCGGGGAAGTTGGCCTTGATAAGCCCCGTGACGACGTCCACCGAGGGTCTTTGGGTGGCGATGACCAGGTGGATACCTGTGGCCCGAGCCATCTGGGCGATGCGACAAAGGTGCCGCTCGACTTCATCGTGGGCTATCATCATCAAGTCGGCCAACTCGTCTACGAAAACCACCATGTAGGGCAGACGACTCTCCCCGCGGGTGGCGGCTCGTTTGTTATACTCCTCAATGTTGCGCACTTCGACACTGGCCAGCTTTTTGTAACGCTGATCCATTTGCCGCGTGACCCACTGTAAAGAACCCACGACTCGTTCCATATCCACGATCACAGGTGTTATCAGATGAGGAATGCCGTTGAAGTTGGTCAATTCCACCCGCTTTGGATCTATCATCATCAATTTCAGGTCATCGGGGGTATTATTGCATAGCAGGCAAGCGATGACGGCGTTGATGCAGACGGATTTGCCCGAGCCGGTTGCCCCGGCGATCAACAGGTGAGGCATGGCTCTTAGATCGGCCACCACTGGCTCGCCAGATACGTCGCGACCCAGGCCGATGGCTAGCCTGGAATTCAGTTTCTTGAAGGTCTCCGATTCCATCACTCCGCGCAAAGCCACCAGGGTCAATTCGGCATTGGGCACCTCAATGCCCACAATGGAGCGGCCAGGCACGGGGGCCACGACGCGGACAGGCGAAGCGGCCAGGGCCAGGGCCAGGTCGTCGGCCAGGGCACTGATCTTCGACACTTTGACCTTCATGCGCTTCCCCCCGCGCCCTTCGAGGAAGCCCGGTTCGAGGCCAAACTGGGTGATCACCGGCCCCTGGTTGACCTCGACGACCTTGACAGGTACACCCAGGCTGACCAGAGTCTCCTCAATGATCTTAACTCGCTTGCGAATCTCTGCCTGGCTGATTTCCTGATCCAGGCTATCTTCCAGGATTTCAGTCACAGGAGGCAGTCGCCATTCCTGATCACCGCCAATGATGCGGGGCAAGACGGGGCTTCGTACTGAACGGGGAGCGCGGGATGCCTCAGTCGCAGGCTCAGGCGAAAGAGTCATTGAGGGCCTCGCTTTGCGCCAGTCTCGGAGGCGAGAAAGGCGATTCTGGACGAGATAGCGAAGCCCCATCAGCCTTTCTCTTAGGATCTGACCTATCTCGGTAGCGGAAAGGCCAGAGAGCATGATGATGGCTATGATGGCCAGAGCCAGGATGGCAATGTAAGAGCCTAGACGGCCAAAGCTGGCGACCAAAGCCCGACTCACCAGCCAGCCCAGGGAGCCCCCACCACCCCCCTCAGCAGCCAACGCTCCTGGATCCTCGGCCGAGGAAAGCGCATGGGTCAGGGCCAGGCTCAGGGTGAAGAGCAGCGCCACCCCCACGACTTTTTCCCAGGCTACTTCCGGCTCGCGATCTGATCCCTTCCTGAGCAGCCAGAACCCTGCTATCCCGAACATGATGGGGGTGAGATACGTGCCCCAGCCGAAGACCAATCGCAAGAGGCGCAGCCACCCCTCGGTAAGGGTACCTCGGCTCAGGGCAAGCAGGCTGAGAAGAGTCAGCAGGGCCAGGGCCAACAAGGCGATGCCCACTCTGTCCGCTCGCAGCAGTTCAGAGAGATTGATGCGGGGGCCTGTTTTCTTTTTCGTAGATCGTTTTCGTCTTGCCATGTTTCTCAGTTACCAGTAGTCAGTCATCAGTGATCGGTGTTTACTGGTCACTGATACCTGGATATTATATCACACAACTCCCCGAAAACACAAACTGCTTCCCAAGGGCATTATGGGCAAAGGTAGTAGCGACTTCAGTCGCTTTTGCGGCAGAAAACTGCGACGATTTGAGAAGGCCGCGTTGATCGTTCGTCAGTCCGCCGACCAACAACCAACGGGACACTGCCTCCTGCGCGATGGCATCGAGCTGGGTTTGCATCAGGCTGCCAGGGTCGCCGTGCGTGGCTTCGCCTCCAGCCGCAACCAGTGGAATCGTGATGTTCGGTAGCGTGGGTTGCACGTTGGACAGGTTGATCGTGCCCGATGTGCTCACTGTGGGAGGATCGGTGGCCGGGTCTCCGCCCCCGCCGGTGTTGTTGTTGTCATCAAGCACACCCTGAACGGTCCCGGACGACGATCCGTTTCGGAAGAGATTGAATGTTCCATTGGAACGGGTGAATCCGTAGCCCTCGGGAGCCGTGTTGGTCTGCAGGAACAGGTCGAGGCTGTTTCCAGCCTGGTTCTGTACCTCGACCTCAAGTGTGTTGTCGGTGGGGCTGTTGACCACATCGTGCTGAGGCAGGTTTTCGTTTTGGATGGTGAGATCCAGATTGCCGTCGTTGCGGACATTCACCAGGACGCCCTGGAACGGTGATGGGCAGTAACCGGTCGGGTCTCCAGTTCCGCAGTCACCGCCCTCGAGATCCGTCCCAGGGCCGCCGACCAGTCCGTCTGTCCAGGTGTTGTTTTCGACCAAGACGGCAGCGCTGTTGGTTCCCTCGGCCCGGATCACAAGCGCGGCGTCCCAGGGCAGTTTGAACTCGTTTCCTCGCACGATGACTTCGACGTCACCGCCGTTAAGCCCCAGGGTCAACTGCCCGAATCCACCGGCTGCGTGCATCACTTGATCGAACAAGTTATTGGAGACAATCGCCTCATAAGTGCCGCCCGCGGGATTCAACGATACACCACCTTGCGGGAAGTTAAAACTGGTGAAGTCCGGAGGCGTCGACTGAGGCGTCTTATGATCGTTGACCTCGAATGTGTTCTGCGAGATCACCACATCGATGTCGCCAGTGTGCGGGGTCGCGCCACCCCCTTGACCCAAGACCACAACCGATGCCGTCGCGTTGTCGGTGAAGGTGTTGCCGAGCGCGGGATTGGTTTCGTTGGGATCACCGATCCTGACCACGGCATCGTGTGTTCCCTCGACCTGAACGCTGATCCCCCGAATCCCGACGTTTACCGTGCCACCTGAATCGAATGCCTTGTAGATCTGGTTGAATGTGCTCTGCTGAACGGTCATATCCAGAGTGCCGTCGCCGCTCACCGTGCCCAAATCGAGGCCCCGCCCGCCGTTCTGGAACACGCTGTTGTTGACGCTGACGATACCTGTTATGCCACGGATTCGGACCAGCCCCTCGTCTGCGTCATCTCCGCGATTGGGCACGTGAAAGCGGTTTGAGTTCTCCAGGGTGCTATTGAGGATTTCCAAGCCGTTCCAGGTCGTGGCAGAGACGCCGTCGGAGAACAGGGCACCGTTGATGGCGTTGTCGCTGAAGCGGCGCATCGTGACATTGTCCAGAGTGAGCCCACCATCTACGCTCTGGCCATGGATGCCGTCCACCCCGCTGCGTGTGAAGAGCGGGTCGCTCGCATCGTCCGAGTCGCTGATGTCCTCAATGATCATGTTTTTGAAGGTGACGCGGCCGTCGGTATTGTTGAACGTGATGGCATCGCTGTCGGTGATGTTCTCAATGGTGCCGCCCGAACCGTCAGTGCTACCGCTACCTGTCACCATGAGCTCACCGCTGCCGGTGTCGTCGAGGATGATGGCTGGGCTGTCGGGGCTGACCGAGTCCTGATCAACGTTGATGCTCTGGAAAGTGACACCGCTGGCACCGATGGTGGTGTCGGAGATGTTGACGGCAGTGCCGCCTGTAGCGATGGTGTTGCCCGTCCCTTGCACCGTGATCGTGCCTCCTCCGGTCGCCGTGAAGCCCGCGCCGCTGGTGGTGTCAATGTCCAGCCCGCCGTTGGTGAAGTCAATGGTGCCGTCGGGATTTGTGTCGAGGATGACCGCGTCATTCGTTCCGCCGTTGATGACCTTGCTGGTTCCGCTGAAAGTGACGGTGGCCGCGTTGCCGTTGTTGATCTCCGAGACCTTGATGCCCATCCCCGTGTCGTTGATGTTACCCGACAGGGTGTAGCTGCCGCCGTTCAGTTCCTGGATGAACACCGAGCGCCCGGTGGTGTTGGTGATGTCGCCAGCGTAGACTACGGTGGCATCGCCGCCGCTGCCGTTGGCGGTGCCACCGACGTCGAAGGCCGTGCCGCTCGCAGCGGTGATGCTGCCGCCGTTCATGGTCAGCGTGCCGCTGATGAAGTCAAGCTGAATGCCCGCACCACTGCTGCTGTTGGACGAGACAGAATCGAACGTCATGCCCAGCGTCACGTTGTCGAAGTCAATGGCCACACCGTCGGTGGCGTTGATGGATTCGTCGCCCCCCGTCGCCGTGACATTGATCGTACCGCCGCCCGTGGCGATAAAGCCCGTGCCACTGGCGGTGTCAATGTCCAGCCCGCCGTCGAAGTTGACCGTGGCGCCGGCGTTGTTGGTCAGGTTGATGCCGTCGGCGGTGCTGGTATTGCCCGTCACCGCGACGTTAACGTCAATCGTTCCAGTCGAGTGACCGTTGACCTTCACGGCACTCGCTGCATTGTTTTGCGTGATGCTCCCGCCGTTGTAGCTCACGTTGCCGCTGCTGCTATCCACGTTCAGCGCCACGCCCGTGGGACTACTGATCGTCGTGTCGGCAAAGATGAACGTGCCAGCGGAGCCGTTGAGGATGTCAATCCCCGCGTCCCCACCGTTGAGGGTCACCGTGCCGTTGAAGTTGTAGGTGCCAT